>QBLP01000220.1 GCA_003070825.1 Halanaerobium sp.
TATTTATTCTGACGATCTGGCAGTTTTTATTTCAGTTAAATATCTGGCCTAATTTTCTCTTTCCTTCTCCTGTAATGGTCTTAACAACTTTAATTGAAGGTTTTAGAGATGGAACATTTATTTTTGCCATCACAGCAAGTTTTAAAAGACTACTAATTGGTTACAGCCTCTCTCTTCTCTGTGGTCTGATACTGGGCGTTCTAATTGCCAGTTTCCAGCTGATTGAAGATACAATTGGACCTTATATACTTGCCCTGCAGAGTGTACCAAGTGTCGTCTGGCTTCCACTAGCTCTACTCTGGTTTTCAATGGGAGAAAAAGCAATTATTTTTGTAGTAGTTCTTGGTGGTACCTGGAATATGGTAATTAACGCCAGTACAGGTATCAAAAATGTTCAGCCTGTTTTAATTAAGGCTGCAAAAACTATGGGAGTTAATAAGATTCAACTTTTCTGGAAGGTAATTCTACCGGCAGCTGTTCCTCATTTAATAACCGGAATGCGTCTTTCCTGGGCTTTTTCCTGGCGGGCTTTAATGGCCGGAGAACTAATTGGAAGTGGTGATGGTCTCGGACAGATTTTAATGTGGGGTAGAGATATGGGTAATATGAGTTTGGTAATTACAGTTATTTTACTCATTGGATCAATTGGTTATCTGACAGACAATTTTTTATTTAAGAAGTTAGAAACAGTAGTCCTCAACCGCTGGGGGCTAAACAACAAATAATTTTTGAAAAGGAGAATTCAAATTATGAGAAAAAAGAATCTAAAATTTAGTATTTTAATCCTGACAGTACTTAGTTTATTGATTATTACAGCCACCGGAACGGGGGCAGCAGCTTCTGAGATTGAAGAAATAACTATCGGATACTTCCCCAATATAACTCATGCACCGGCAATAGTTGGAGTTAGTGAAAATATATTTATAGACCACTTAAATGGTATCAAGATCAACACCAGAATTTTTCCTAACGGGTCTCTTTTTATGAATGCTCTGGCTACGAATCAAATTGATCTCGGCTATGTTGGACCCGGGCCAGCAATTAACCGCTATCTGCAGGGGGCAGATGTAAAAGCCCTGGCCAGTGCAAGTACCGGTGGAACAGTTTTAGTTACCCGCAGTGATTTTGAATATAATTCTGTAACAGATTTAAAAGATAAAATTATTGCAACTCCTGCCCTTGGCTGTACTCATGACCTGCTTTTTAGACAGTTAATTAAAGATCACAACTTAAATACAAATCGCCGGGGAGGAAGTATTGACCACCGGGCTCAAAAGCCAGCAACAATGGTTGGTCTATTTGCTACCAAACAGCTTGATGCTGCAGTAGTTTCCGAACCCTGGGCCGCAAGAATGGAATCAGATCTTAATTCTAAAGTAGTTGTTGACTGGGATCAGATGCCCTGGAATGGTAAACTACCTGCCGCTTTAGTTGTCTCAAGCAGTGAGTTTATCAATAATAATCCAGAATTAATTGATAACTTTCTTCAGGCACACCAGAAAACAGTTGAATATATAAATAATAATCCAGTTCAGAGCAGCAAAATTATTCAGCAGCAGATCAAAGAGATAACCCGTCAGGAATTATCTATTGAGATTATTGAGCGTTCAATGCAGAGAACCAATATTACTTCTGCACTTGATAGTTCTGTAGTCCAAAAACTGGCCGATCTTTCGGCAGAACTTGGCTTTATTAAAGGTGATCCTAATTTAAATGGATTTATCGACTCCACATATTTAAATAAAATAACCAGATAAAAATTTGTTATTAACCTGGAATTTTGAAATAATGTATTTAAAGTTACTGTTTAGATAATCTTAAAAAGTTAGGAAGGGTAAAAATGAAGGTAGTAAATAATATAACAGAATTAATTGGTGAAACACCAGTTGTTAAATTACAAAAACTTACTAATAAAAATGATGCAGATGTTTATGTTAAATTAGAGTATTTTAATCCCAGCGGCAGTGTAAAGGATCGTCCTGCTTTAAATATGATAGAGGAAGCCGAAAAAACTGGAAAACTTAATACTGGAGGAACAATAATAGAACCGACAAGTGGAAATACAGGCATAGGACTGGCAATGATTGCTGCTGCAAGAGGTTATAGATGTATTATAATCATGCCAGATAGTGCTTCTCAGGAAAGAATAAATATTTTAAAAGCTTATGGAGCTGAGGTAGTACTTACTCCTGCCCAAAAGCTTATGCAGGGAGCAATTGACAGAGCAAAAGAACTTAAAAGCAAAATTGATAATTCCTTTATTCCAAATCAATTTGAAAACCCGGCAAATCCTGCTGTCCACCAGAGAACAACTGCTTTAGAAATATTAGAGCAAATGAATGGTCAGCTGGATGCCTTTGTAGCCTCAGCTGGTACAGGTGGAACGATTTCTGGCACCGGAAATAAACTAAAAGAAAAATTGCCCGAATTAAAAATATACACTGTTGAATCAGAAAACTCTCCTGTTCTAGCTGGAGGACAACCAGGTCCACATAAAATACCCGGTACAGGACCAGGTTTCATCCCCCAAACACTGGACAGTTCTATTTATGATAAAATCTATCATATTTCTGATCAGGAAGTAATCGAAACCACCAGAAAACTGGCAGCTGAGGAAGGTCTTTTGCTCGGCCCTTCTTCTGGTGCAGCTGTCTGGACAGCTCTACAAGTAGCTAAAGATTTAGGTCCCGAAAAAAAGGTCCTTGCTATTGCTGCAGACACCGGCCAGAGATATCTTGGTGGAGAATTTTTCAGTTAAATATATACTAAATTACAGGGCCTCAATTAAGAGGCCTTAGTTGCTCTTCTTTTGGAAGTCTTTTCCCTTTCACTAGCTGTTGAAACCTTAGCAGCTTTACGCAGCCTTGATGCATAAAAGTTAATAAATCCTGCCAGAATTATCGCTGCCCCTCCAAAAACACTGAAGTAATCAGGTATCTCACTAAAAATAATTATTCCAATAATAACTGAAAAAACTATATTAGAATATGCATAAATAGATACATCTCCTGCTTTACTAAAACGATAGGCTTTAGTCAAAAAAAACTGAGCTAATACTGCAAATATTCCAAGTGCAAAAAGAGCTAAAACTTCCTGCAGATCTGGAACAACAAATTTCCCTGTGAAAAGAAAAGGTAAGGTTGCCAGGGTTGAAAAGGTACAGAATGCAAGTACAATAGTCTCTGATGATTCACTTTTTCTTAAGTGTCTTAAAAGGGTATATGATATACCAGATAATATTCCAGCACTTAATGCAATTAAAGCAGGTATCATCTCAGAGCCAAAACTTGGTTTGATTACAAATAAAGCTCCAATAACTGCAAAAGATAGAGAAAAAAGCTGGGTCTTTTTAATCTTTTCATTTAAAAATAGGGCAGCAAAAATCATTACAAAAAATGGTGATGTTTTATTTAAGATGACTGCATCTGCCATTTTCATCTGGGTAAGTGCATAAAAATAACTTGCAATACTTAAAAACCCAATCAAGCTTCTTAATAAAACTAACTTAAAATTATTGAGCTTTATTTTCTTTCCATTTCTACTAACAA
>QBLP01000221.1 GCA_003070825.1 Halanaerobium sp.
GCATATTCCTGCTCTTCCAGACTGCAGAAATCGAAGTTTTGCTTAGAATTTTCTTCTTTAAAAAGTTTTGCCAGTTCTGCCGCATTTTCCACTGTTCGGTTGATAATTGTAATATCTGCCAGATCTAGCTGAACCATAGCTGCAATAACTGCTCTGGCAGCTCCTCCGGCTCCAATCACAACCGCCCTTTTCTCCTTGACCTTAAATCCGGTTTCTTCAACCTGGCGCTGAAAACCAATCACATCAGTATTATAGCCGGTCAGCCTGCCCCTTCTATTTAAAACAGTATTTACCGCTCCAGCAGCTCTGGCCAGAGAAGAAAAGCCGTTTAAATAAGGGATTATACTCTCCTTATGGGGAATTGTAACATTCCAGCCGGCAAAACCTAAATTTTTCAGGGAGCCAATATATTCTCCCAGGTCTTGTTCTTTAGTCTCCAGCATCAAATAAATTGCATTAATCCCCAGATCCCTAAAACCATTATTGTGCAGGGAGGGGGAAATCGAATGGCTCAGTGTTTTACCGAGCAGTCCATATAATTTTGTTTCACTATCGGGTATAAAAATACTCATCTTCTGCCTCCTAAAAGCTAAAATTTAAATTAAATCTCCAGTTAAACGAAAACACGCTGGAGAAATATACCAGCGTGTCTTATATGTATTAGACACCGGGTTATTTAACTCCAGTTTAATTTTAAAAAATTGTCTGCAGTCTTTCTCCCAGTGATTCGAAATCTTTGATAATAATTTTTCGTTTTTTGATTGTAATCATGCCGTCATCGATAAACTTATTGATCAGTTTGGTAACTGTTACCCGTGAGGAACCAATTAAGTTGGCAATCTCCTGGTGGGTTAAAACCAGATCAATCACTGTGCCCTCCTCAATTTCACGGCCGAAATCTTCTGCCAGACGGGATAAGAGGCTGGCCAGTCTGCCGGCAGCATCCTGAAAGACCAATTCTCTAACCTGACTGGTTAAAAGTCTTGTTTTTTTAGAAAGGGCTTCGATAATTTTAATAGCCAGTGAGGGCCGGTCAATAATCATCTTCTCCATTTCATTCCAGGGAATAATTAAAAGCCGGGCGTCATCCATTACTTCCGCTGTCAGTGGATGGGGATCCTCATCAAAAAGGGAAAGTTCGCCAAAAATATCCCCTTCCTGGAGAATTGTCAGCACCTTTTCCTTACCCTCGGCTGAAAGCATCGATAATTTAACCTTACCATTAACCAGCAAATATAGTTTTTTTACACTGTCATTTTCGAAAAAGATCACCTCACCTTTTTCGTAAAATTTAGCATAAGAATTTTCGCACAGCAGTTCCAGTTCTTCCGGGTCAAGATTCTGAAATACAATTAGATCTTTTAAACACTTTTTAGTTTCTTCCATAGCTCAACCTACCTCTCTTCGTTCCTATAATTATAGTATTCTCTATTAACGAAAAAATTCCTTTATTCTTAATTAATTTCTTTGCTTACATTCCTTACAGTAACCATAAAATCTAAGTTTGTGTTCTGTAATATGGAAATCATATTTTTCTTCCAGCTCTGTTTCGAAATAATCTATATCCTGGTCACTAAATTCAATCAACTTACCACAGCCTTTACAAATTAAATGATGATGATGAGCCTCCTCAAGATGAATTTCGTATTTACGAGAATCATCATTAAAATCAAGAACATGTACTATATCTAAATTCTGCATCAGCTCCAGGGTTCTATAAATAGTTGCCATGCCAATATCCTTATCCCTTTTTTTTACTGCTGAAAATAAGTCTTCGGCTGTAAAATGCCAGTTTTCTTTTGCCAGAATTGTTTCCAGAATAATCTCTCTCTGCCTGGTTAATTTATAATTATTTTCTGCTAACTTTCTCTGAAACTTTTCCTTTAACTTTTCCATATATAACACCCCATTTTAGATGACTGTTTATATTCTATCATAAATCGGGAGAGATATTAATAAGTTTTTTGAATTTTTTCGCTTAAATATCCATTTTTTACTTAAAAAAATAACTTTTGGGTATTGACTATGGGTCTGAATAATTGTATAATGTAATAAATAAGAATAATTTGTCGAAATTTGTTAAGAAAGGAGAATTAACATGAAATCTACTGGTATCGTCCGTAAAATTGATGATTTGGGTAGAATGGTAATTCCAATTGAGCTCAGAAAAACTATGAATATCAATAAAAAAGACCCAATGGAAATCTTCGTTGACGAAGAAAAAATTATTTTGAAAAAATATGAACCAGCCTGTATATTCTGCGGCAGTGCAGATGACACTATCGAATATAAAGGTAGAACAATCTGCGGAGAATGTATGGAGAATATGAAAAATCTGCAGGAAGAAAAATAATATTTTACCCAAATAACAAAAATTGGATATTAATATCTAAAAAAATAGCACCGGAATGGTGCTATTTTTTTGCTTCTACATAGTTTAATTAATAATATTTATATTTATATTTATGAAACTTTCATTTTTTGTTCTATCGTAAAAATACGTGACCACCAATTCTGGTTACATAATTACGTCGAGATATCCAGGCAGTATTTGTAGCAATATCCGGATTGTAAAAATAAATCGAACCCAGAGTTGGATCATATCCAATTAAAGCTGCTCTGGCAGCCTGCAGTTCTTCTTCGCCCGGATAATAGTTAGCCTGCCCATCCATTAAACTACTAAACTGTCCCTTCTGTAAGATAACATCTCTAATTGTGTTTGGAAACTGATTACTGACAATTCTATTTAAAATAACTGATCCGACAGCAACTTTCCCTCTAAAATCTTCACCTCTAGCTTCACCATGAATAATTCTGGCAAGTAAGATAATATCATCTCTGGATATGTTGTAGTTTAACTGTGCTTTTAACTCAGGTAGAACTTTAAAAGAACTCTCACCAAAAACGCCATCTACACTTAGTCCATTTTCTTGTTGAAATTTCTTAACTGCTTTAACTGTAACTCCTCCATAAATCCCATCTATATTTCCCTTATAAAAATTTAACTGTTTAAGTTTCTGCTGTAATACAGCTACATCTATTCCTTCGTCTCCCCTGCTCATTGCTCTACTTCCAAATTCAGTCAGTTCCAGAGCCTTCGCTTCCTCGAGATTGACAAAAGCCACCATTATGAGGAGTAACATCACCGAGATTAAAATCCTGCTTTTACTCAGCATCACTATTACCTCCCTCGTATAATATACTTAGTAAAATTGAACTTTATCACTAAGTTAAATATAAATTTGATTGTTTCATTAAGTTTAGATTTAGTCCCTGATATAATGGTATTCAAAGATATCCAGGGTAGATCTAGTATTCCCCCTGTAGCATGTATTTGCATGACTACTTAAACAGTCTGATCCCCTGAAACTGATTGAACTCCTAACCCGTATGCTGTGTCCCATCTGTTTTCTGCTGTTTTAGCAAGCAGCTGCCTCTGTACTCAAAACTTACTGGTGAACACTAATGGCGAGGCTGTTGAGCTCTCAGTTTTTCAGGGACTAAATCTGGTTATCTTTTTTAGACTTAAAAACCATGAACAGTTAAATTCCAATTTCAAACTCCAAATCTATACAGTCAATCCTAAAGTAGTTAGTAATTTCAAAAAGTCATACACTGATCTGCCTAAAAATGATAACGTTGATGCCTGGGTAATCGCTGATAGAATACGCTTTGGTAGAGTTGAAAACTCTTCTTCTCCTGAAGCTCTCTACAGAGCTTTAAGACAGATTACCCGTCATAAATTCAAGCTAGCTCAGCACATTAAAGCTGAAAAAGCTAGAGCCTTAAATCTGGTCTTCCTTAAGTTTTCAGATTTAACCCAAAAGTCTCCATTTGGTACTTTTACTAAAGCCTCTATGGCTTTGCTGGAAAACTACACACTTAGGGAGATAGTTAATACTGATGTCCTTGAGCTGGCTGAATTTCTCTATCAAAACAGCAACAACAGATTAGGCGGATCCACTCCAATTGAAAAAATAATCACTGCACTCAAAAAAGCTGCTCGCAATTCATACCGCTTAAAACCCGAAATAGATCAGGCAATCACCCAGACACTTTCTATGACATTTGATAACATTAGGTTTTACCAGAGTCAAAGTAAAAGACTTAAAAGAGTTCTTAAAAGACAGCTAAAAGCAATACCTCAAACTTTAATTACAGTAGATGGAATTGGTCCAGTTCTAACAGCTGGAATAATAGAAGCTGCTAATTCATTGAGAGTACACAATGATAGTTACAAAAGCTACTACTACAAAAAGTATAATGAAGTTCCAAAGCACAAGCACAAAAGAGCCCTCGTGCTTACAGCACGTAAATTTGTGCGTCTCGTTTTTGCTTTGCTGAGCAAAGGCGAAATATATCAACCACGGAGGTAGATAATTATTGCAAATTAGTCTGTTTACTTTATTTTCTATCAGAACTATTATTTAGTCATGGGCTGAATTGGAAAAAATTACTATTCAGGCTAGGCGGATAGTACTATGCCTGATTTAACTATTTTTAGTCAAATAAATTAAATTATTTCTTATTTTGCTCTTGACATCTTACCGTATTACTGTTGTAAACTACTAGTT
>QBLP01000222.1 GCA_003070825.1 Halanaerobium sp.
TAACTACTTTGTTTAATTCTCTAATTTTTCGATTTAGTTCCCTGTCTTTTAAAAATTCTTTAAAATAATAATCCATCATCCGGTCAAGGTCATCAAATTCTTCTATTTTTTCGGGATTTCTGTGCTGTAGAATAAAAGCAGAAATATAATCAACTTCTCCCGCTTCGGTTGCAATTACCGGTTTGTACTTCCCTTTTTTAAATTGAGAAAAAAGTTTAATCATCGACTCAGCAATTTTATTTTTTTCAGAATCAGTTAAATTATTATAATTTTCGGCTGGGTCTATACCGGCTCTAAAGACAATTTCACGGGCCGAATAGGGGCCGATCCCTCTAAAATTATACATTACTGCTCGGAAAGCAGCCTGAGAAAAGTCTTCTTCAATTATTTGTCTAAATTCTTCTCTGTTTTCAAGCTTAAGCGGGTTTAATTTGTCCTGTGCCGGTGGCTTTTGATACTTAATTCCCGGATAGAGCTGACGCTCTGAATTCTGTTTTTCGGTAATTCTCTTCATAGCATCTAAAACCATCTCATTATCATCTAAGAGAATTACATTGCTGTATTTACCCATTAATTCAGCAATTAGCGAAAACTTTTTTCCTCTTTTTTCAATGTCTATTCTAACCATTCTTTCAAATTCAGGCTGGACTATATCCTGAACATAGGAATTTTTTAAATATTTTCGGAGCATCATGCAGAAATCAGGCGGATAGGAGGGGAAATCAAAATCTAATTCAGTTAAATTAATTCTGGCTCCCTGGGGATCGGTAGAAATTAATAGTTCCAGGTTTTGATTATTGTTTCTTAAGCGAATAATTAAGTATTTTTTATCTATTTGATAAGCCTTTTCAATTCGAGCACCGATAATTTTTTCTTTTAGATTATCTTTAAGTGCAGATAACATAATACCATCAAAGGCCATTCAGATCACTCCATTCTTTAATATATTTCTTTAAGTATAAAAGAAACTAAGCTTAGAGTCAATCAAATAAACATCTGTTTGTTAATGAGACTGAGCTCAACCCTTGTCAAAAAAGTAATGCTGTGGTATCATTAATAAAGATAAGGAGCGAAGTTATTTTAGATAAATAAGATTTTGGGAGGTAGAAATAATGGATGTTAATTTGATTAATATTGGTTTTGGTAATATTATTGCAGCAAACAGGGTGATTGCAGTAGTCAGTCCAGAATCAGCACCTATAAAAAGAATTATTCAGGAAGCACGCGAAAGAGGAATGCTAATTGATGCTACCTATGGACGTCGTACAAGAGCGGTTATTATTACAGATAGTGATCATGTTGTACTGTCTGCAATTCAGCCAGAAACCGTCTCACACCGTTTAGAAGACGATAAATAAAGTGGAGGTATAATTTCATGTCAAAGGGTATATTATTTGTATTATCCGGGCCATCAGGTGTGGGGAAAAATACTGTACTGGATGAGCTATTCAAAAATTTTGATGGAGTTTCCTATTCTGTTTCTGCAACCACCAGAGAAAGGCGCGAAGGTGAAGTTGAGGGAGAGGATTATTTCTTTATTTCAGAAGCAGAATTTAAGGGAATTGAGGCAGAAGATGGTTTTATTGAAAGTGCAGTAGTTCATGGTCATTATTATGGGACCCCAAAAAAATTTGTTGATCAGAAATTAGATGAGGGAGAAGACATAATTCTGGAAATTGATACTCAGGGTGCAAAGCAGGTTCGGGAAAAATATCCGGAAGCTGTTTATATTTTTCTGGTCCCACCTTCTCTGGAAGAATTGGAAAACAGACTGGATAAAAGAGGATCAGAGAGTGACAAAAGTAAAAATCTACGCTTGAAAAATGCTAGACAGGAATTAAAAGAAGTACATAAATATGATTACGAAGTTATTAATGATAGTTTATCAGATGCGGTTAGAGAAATTAAAAAAATTATTATTAAAGAACAAAAAAGGAGAGATTCAAAATGATTACTGAACCCTCTGCAGAACAGCTGGTAGATAAGGCTGATAGTTTATATACAGTTATTATTTTAGCAGCAAAAAGGGCAAGACATCTTAATGAAAGCGGTCAGGAAATACTAGAAGAATACCGTAGCCATAAGTTGGTTTCTAAAAGTTTAGAGGAAATTGAAAAAGATAAAATAACTTATGAAAAGAGACATCAGAATTAAATCGGCAGTTTATAAGCAGGTAGTTTACAGCTGAAAATAATTCAAGAAAATACTTAAATATAAAGGGGTAGGAAAATGTCTGCAAATATTATTTTAGGTGTGACCGGTGGAATAGCAGCCTATAAATCACTGCAGGTTGCAAGCAGTTTAACAAAATTAAATCACAATGTCTACACAATTATGACTGAGTCTGCAGCTGAATTTATTAATCCAATCACTTTTCATTCTTTAACACATCTACCGGTAGAAAGTGAGCTTTTCAGTACAACTACCAGTGAGGTAAAACATATTGGACTTGCTGATAAAGCTGATCTATTTTTAATTGCACCTGCAACAGCAAACTTTATTGCTAAAGCAGCAGCCGGGATTGCAGATGATTTGCTGACTACAGTGATTCTGGCTACAGAGGCACCAATTATGATTGCCCCTTCTATGAATGTGCATATGTTTGAGAATCCTGTAGTTCAGAGAAATATGAAGACTTTAGAGGATTTAGGTTATAAAATTATTACACCTGAGGCAGGTTATTTAGCCTGTGGTTATACAGGTAAGGGGCGCTTACCTTCTCCAGAGAGACTGGTTGAAGAAGTAAGAAGAGAGCTTTTTAAAAAAGATCTTAAAAACCAAAAAATCCTTATTACAGCTGGACCTACCCGAGAATCTATAGACCCGGTCCGCTTTTTAACAAATCATTCTAGTGGTAAAATGGGTTATGCTCTAGCTCAGGCTGCAGCCTATAGAGGTGCTGAAGTGAAATTGATTTCTGGTCCGGTAGAACTTGAGGCTCCTCTGGGGGCCGAACTCAGCCGGGTAGAAACAGCTGCTGAAATGAAAAAAGCGGTTTTCCAGGAAGCTGAAACAGCAGATATTATAATTATGGCAGCGGCTGTAGCGGATTATCGCCCACATGAATACAGTGAGCAGAAGCTTAAAAAGGGAAATGATAATTTAAAATTGGAGCTGGAAAGAACAACAGATATTCTTGCAGAACTGGGGAAAAATAAAAATACAAGCCAGTTATTAATTGGTTTTGCTGCTGAAAGTGAAAATTTACTAGAGAATGCTCAGGCTAAATTACGGGAAAAGCGGGCAGATTATATTATTGCAAATGACATCAGTAATAAAAATATAGCTTTTGGTAGTGATAAAAATCAAGTTACTAGTTTAAGTGAAGAAGGAAGTACAAAATTACCACTGCTTGAAAAAGAAAAGCTGGCTCATAAAATATTTGATTATATAACTGATGCAGAAAGAAAATAATTGTAGTCTATCTTACATCTGTCTCTTATACACATCTGACGCTGCCGACGATCTTACGCGT
>QBLP01000223.1 GCA_003070825.1 Halanaerobium sp.
TTTGATAGGTGGTTTTTTTATTAAACTGAGTTATTCTTAAGTTACAATAACTTAGTGAGGTGGAAGATTTGGATTATTTAAAAATGCATGTAATATTTAATTTGATTTTGAAAAAGTTTTTTGAAAATGAGAATGAAAAATAAGGTTATAGGAGAGATAAGACTCTAATAGTTTAAAAACTTTTAGAGTCTTTTTATATCTTATTGTGTTATTGTTAAATTAGAGGTGAACTAATATGAATAATAAACTTTATCTTCCCCAAAAATTGGACTTTAGCTTCAACAGATTAAATCCAATAATTTATTTAAAATGGATAGAGCCAAATATTTATTATTTTAATAACTGCAGTCTTTTTAAAAATATTTTTGATAATGACAGCCATTTCAAAATAGGAAGACCAGCAGAAATAGACTGGGTAGAATTTTGGCAGCACTTAGATCGATTAAATATCTGGGACTGGGATAGTGAATATAACTATAGAGGTCTCAGATTCTATGAAGGCTCAAACTGGCATTTATATATTGTTCATCAAAATAAGACAATTAAAACTGTTGGCAGCAATTCATTTCCACCAGGGGCTTTAAACCAGCCTTCAGAAATTTTTATTGAATTTTTAAATGCAGTAATTAAACTGGGGAATTCTATCACCTGATTTTTCTGAAGATTAAATCAATTGTATAAATGCTCAATATTTTGTTATAATAATATAAGAACTAAAATTTAATTTATTTTTTTAATATTATTAACTATTTGAGCAGAGAATTGAGGAGTGAGAATGTGGAAACAAAAGATTGGTTGATTAAGGATTTAAAGGATAACTGGCTTGAAGATAGAGCCCAAAAGGTAGAACAGGTTAATAAAATTGATAAAGAATATTACAGACAGTACGATATTAAGCAGGGTTTGAGAAATTCTGATGGTACTGGTGTAGTAGTTGGTTTTACTAAGATTGGTTCTGTGCATGGTTATACCTACTGTGATGGAGTTAAAACTCCAATTGAAGGTAAATTATTCTATAGAGATATAGAAATTGATGAGCTGGTAAAAAATACTGGTGAATTTGGTTTTGAAAGTATTGTTTACCTCTTATTATTCGGGGCGCTGCCGGGAGAAGAAGAGTTAAGAAAATTTAATGCAATTTTAGATGGTTTTAGAAAACTCCCGCCTCATTTTACTGAAAATACAATTTTGAAAAGTCCAAGCCGGGATGTAATGAATAAGCTGCAGCGGGCAATTTTGGTGCTTTACTCTTATGATGAAAAACCGGATTCACTTGATATTGACCGGATTTTAGTTCAGAGTTTAAAATTAATTGCCAGATTTCCTACCATTATTTCTTATGGTTTTCAGGCTAAGGCTCATTATTTTGACGATCAGAGCCTTTATCTTCATAACCCGAAAGAAGGCCTGGGGACAGCGGCAAATATTTTACATATGATCAGAGCCAATAATGATTATACTCAGTTGGAAAAAGATACTCTTGATTTATTACTGATCCTGCACGCTGAACATGGTGGAGGTAATAACTCGGCCTTTACAACACATGTGGTTTCTTCCAGTGGAACAGATACTTATTCTGCCGTAGGAGCAGCTGTTGGAAGTCTTAAGGGTCCCAAGCACGGGGGAGCTAATTTAAGAGTTAAAGCAATGGTCGATGATATCAAAGAAAACCTTGCTGACTATTCTGATAGAGCAGAGCTGAAGAAATATCTAAAGCAAATTTTAAAAGGGGAAGTCTTTGATCAAAAAGGTCTAATTTATGGAATGGGCCATGCTGTTTATACAAAAAGTGATCCCCGGGCTGTAATCTTAAAGAAAAAATCAAAGGAGCTGGCAGCAGCCAAGGACAGACTACAAGAATTTGAGCTCTATGATAATATTGAAAGTCTGACCAAAGAAATATTTAAAGAAGAACGGGGAGAGGATGTAGAAATCTGTGCTAATGTGGATTTATATTCCGGTTTTGTCTATCAGCTGTTAAATATTCCGGAAGAGTTATTTACCCCATTATTTGCTACAGCCAGAGTTGCCAGCTGGTGTGCTCACAGAATTGAACAGCTGGTTAGTGACCACAAAATTATTCGTCCTGCCTACAAGTCGCTTAAAAATGAAGAAAAGTGTACAATTAGGTAATAAAGTAATAGTCTGGCGATGAAAATATAAATATTAAGTTTTAGATTAAAAAGGGAGGATTTTTAAAAATGAACAGACAGATAATCGATCAGCCCAAGTTGGACAAATTTAAAAAGAAGTTTAAGGCCAGAGAAAATAGTGAGATCATTGCCAATGCAGTTATTAAAAATGGAATCAATGATACTGCCTTAAATAATGAGTCGGTCAAAAAGATGCACTATGATTTTTCCGAAGAGATTGATGTAGGTAAGGTAACCAATCAGGAAAAAAGCGGCCGCTGCTGGATGTTTGCTGCTTTAAATAATATCCGCTACAGTATTTCGAAAGATTTAAAGATCAAGGATCACGATTTTGAGCTTTCTCAGGCCTACACGATGTTCTGGGATAAGCTGGAAAAAGCAAATTATTTTCTGGAAAATATTATTTCCACAGTTGAACTGGACATAGACAGCCGTCGGGTAATGTGGCTTTTAAATGAGCCGACAAATGACGGTGGTCAGTGGGATATGTTTACTGCTTTAATTGAGAAGTATGGGATTGTGCCTAAATATGTAATGCCCGAAAGCTACCACAGCAGCAATTCCCACTATCTGAATAAAATTTTAAGTTTAAAATTAAGAGATCTGGCCCAAACTTTACGGAAAGATTTTAAACTGGGAGCAGATAAAGAAAGCTTAAGAGAAGAAAAAGAAGATATGCTGGCTGAAATTTATTCAATTCTTGCTTATTTTCTGGGTGAGCCACCTCAGAACTTCGATTTTGAATACAGAAATAAGGATGGGGAGTTCTATCGAGATAGTGAGCTGACTCCACAGGAATTTTATAATAAATATTCTAAAGTTAAGATGACAGATTATGTAAGTATTATTAATGCTCCAACTGCTGATAAACCTTTTGATCAAACTTATACAGTCGAATTTTTAGGTAATGTTAAAGAGGGACAGCAGATTCATTACTTAAATCTGCCGATTGAGAAGCTGATTGCTTATACAAAAGAACAGCTAAAAGATGGTGAACCTGTCTGGTTTGGCTGTGATGTTGGTCAGTGGTCTGATCGCGAGCTAGGAATTATGGATACTAAATTATTTAACTATGGAGATGTGCTGGATACAAAATTTTCTCTGGATAAGGGTCAGCGTCTGCAGTATGGTGAAAGTATTTTAACTCATGCTATGGCCTTTACCGGTGTCAACTTAAAAGACGACGAGCCTTTAAGCTGGAAGGTTCAAAACAGCTGGGGAGAAAAAGTTGGCGAAAATGGATTTTTCATTATGAGTAATGACTGGTTTAAAGAATTTAACTATGAGGTAGTTATTAATAAAAAATATTTAGCTGAAGC
>QBLP01000224.1 GCA_003070825.1 Halanaerobium sp.
AGATGTGTATAAGAGACAGTTATTATTCTGCAGCCAATCTGTCAGATGATTGGTATCAGAAATATCAGATTACTGCAGACGGTAGAGAAGAAGATTTCATCTGGATGGCTGCCTGGGTTTTATGGAATAGACTCACAGATAGTAAAGATTGTGATGAAGAATTAGATGAAAAAATAGAAGAAGGATATAATATGTTAAGTAAAAATAATCAGGAGGAAGCCAGTAGTATCTGGCTTGATGTCTGGGAAGACTTTAAAAATAGAATTGAAAAAGAAGGACATAACAGTTTGGAAGAACTAAATAGAGTTTTTGAAAGTGATCTATTTTTGTCAAACTGGATTACTGATTTAGAAATGAATCTTCATGATTTAGGTCTGAAAAATAAAGATTATTTTAAAAAGCAGATTAAATTCTGTCGAGATTTTCTCAATTTATTACCTGAATCTAAAGATTATCTTATTCAATCAATAAGTAAAGGAGAAGCTGCAGCCTATATTCATCTTGGCGAAACTGAAAAAGGTGATATAAAATTTGAAAGGATTCTTAAAAAGTATCCAAATTGGACCTGGGGATATATTTACTGGGGGGATCAGTATGTCTTATTAGATGATTCAGCATCTAATAAGAGGAAAGCTGAACAGATTTATAAACTTGCACTACAAAATGGTGATATTAAAAAGATGGAAGACATCGATATCTTGAAAGATAGAGTGAAGGAAGTTGCAAATCATTAATTGGAGGTACTAATAAATGGTCCTTCTCATATTTTCTAGGGATAGACTGCTTCTGATTTGTAATCTTCTAAGCTAAAAATTCACCTATTAATCGGTGAAATCAAAAATATGAAAGTTATTAAGGTGATAGAAATGGCCGCTAAAAAGATAGATCTGATCACAATTAAAAATAATAAACTTTCTCTAAATATCAAGGGTAAGCCCCTGCATCCTGATCACGAAAAGGAGTTTCCGGAGAAAAATAGAGCTCAGGCTGCCTGCAGCTTTAGCTCAACTTTAGCAGATGACTTTGCTTTTAAATATCACGACCCGGAAATAAACGAGCTCAAACTGAGCCAGTTCAACTCCATTAAAAACTATCCCCTCTTTTTTGAATATCAAAACTATGATTTTTACATAGAAGCTGAGATGCCAATTGAGTTCTACCATCCGAATCGTGAAATCAGGGAATCTCTTTCCCATCCCAATGACAATCATAATGTTCTTTACGGCAGCATCAACTTCGGCAGTGATATCGGTTATTCTGAATTTGAGATCAGAAGTAAATCTCAGGTCATTTTAACTCTCAAACTGGAAGTTTTCCCAAGTAAAATTGACTACCAAAAGGACTACAACCAGCTTTTAGAAGAAGTCAATAAGGAAGTATATAATTTAGCCTACGATTTTTTGCGGAAAACCTATCAGGAGATGAAGATTTCTGAAAAGCAGAATATTACCGAAGCTGAATTTTTTGTGATTATTGAAAATATCTTTGATGATCTATTTAAAGCTCTAAAAAGAGTAGAGGAGTCACCACACCACCGGATTATTAGGAAGCGAAATGTCAGACCTGCCTCCAGAGTCAAAAAGGTGGGCCGCCAGAGCCTCAAGTGGCTCAATAAAAACAGCCGCCACTATGACAAAGAATTAAAGCTGCCGGAAAAGATGCTGGCAGTGGAGAAGAAGCTGAGTTATGATAATTTTGAAAATAAGTTTATAAAATGGAGTTTTTCAGAACTGATTAAAAGGCTCAAACATTTTAAAGCAAACTACCGCAGTTCTAAAATGAATCCGGATCAGGATTTGATTAATCAAATCGATAAGATGATCAGAAAGCTTAAATTAAAGCTCAAGCATTCATTCTTGGCTGAGGTGGGTGAGCTGCAGAAGATTGATTCGATTTCTCTGGTGCTGCAGATGGCTCCCGGCTACAAGGAATTATATAAATATTACCTGATGCTTTTAAAGGGGCTTTCTCTCAATGGAGATATCTTCAGGCTTTCAATTAAGGAGCTCTGGCAGCTCTATGAATACTGGACCTTTCTCAAGTTAAATAGCCTGCTCCAGGATAAATATAAGCTGGTCAAAAACAATATCATTGACTTAGATTACAGCGGGATTAATGTCACCCTCTCACAGGGAGCCTCAGCAGAGGTTGAATATCAGAATCCAATTACCGGTGAGAAGTTTACTTTAAGCTACAATACTTCCAGTGGAGATGGGATTACCACCAATCAGAAGCCGGATAATATTTTATCCTTAAGCAAAAATGATTCTGAGCATCAGTATAAATTTATCTTTGATGCTAAATACAGGCTCAATAATGCAGAAGAGGGCACCAGATATGGAGAGAAATATGATCAGATTCCTGGCCCGGAAGAATCAGATATCAATACCATGCACCGCTACCGGGATGCAGTGGCAGCAGAAATGGGGGAAGATTACCGGCGGACAATGGTCGGAGCCTATGTGCTTTTTCCTTATCATGATAAAGAAAAAAGATTCAAAGAACATAAATTCTACCAGAGTATCGATCGAGTCAATATTGGAGCTTTTCCCTTTTTACCAGGCAGCACAGAACTTTTAGCCGATTTTTTAGAAAATATTATTGACGAATCAGCTCAGAGCAACTTTAAGCGGAACCTGCTGCCGGCTGCAGCTGATGAATTTAGACCTGAGGTAGAATTTAAGGTTGACCTGCTGCTTGGATCACTAAGCAGCAAAAAGCAGCTGCAGTATCTGCTGGACAATAATCTTTATTATCTACCACTAAAGCAGTCAGTTTTAAATTATAATTTAGAATACATAGCTATCTTTCAGAGTAAAAGAAAATTTGGCGAAGAGAGTGGAGTCCGCTATTACGGCCGGATTAAGAATAGAAAAATTGTCAAAAGAGAAACGATTGACTTTCCCTCCAGCAGCAGAAAAACTGATCGGAACTATCTGCTCTTTGAAGTTGAAAGCTGGCAGCAGCTCGGCAAAAAAATTAAATCAGAGGGCTATGGAGTCAGCGGCAGCCACATTTATTCCAACCTGATGCTGCTCAAAAAAGCTGATACCCTGCCTGAACTTAGCATCCGCTCCTTAAAAGAGTGGCGGCTCTGGCTGGAGTTAAAGCGGCTCAAAAAAGAGATTAGGCTAAATTTAGAAAACAATAATCTTGATCAGAATCAAGAAATTGCAGGTTTTAAGGTAGGAGAAGTTGAGATTAAGTTTAAAAGTAATAAACTGATAGCTGAAATGAAAGATGAGCAGTTTGAATTCTTTCAATCAGAGTTTCTGCAGAATCCAAGAGCTGTTTTAAATAAGATTATGGGACTTTTTGAGGCAGAAGAAAATAGTTAAGAGCTGAAATATTTGACTTTACTTTAATAATCTATTTTAAATTTTGGGG
>QBLP01000225.1 GCA_003070825.1 Halanaerobium sp.
CTCTTACTATTCCAGTATCTTTATTTTCTGCACTAATATCGATTGGAATTTCCATTATCTCATCAGAAGCAATTTTGGGTGCGATAATTTCAAGTTGAGCTAGCCCAGCTATTGTTTCTACATTAGCAGTTACAATATCGTTACTTTGGCTGGAGCTTGTTGGATAATCTTCAACTTCTTCAACAGTAATTCTTGAATCGGGGATTTTAAATTCAACCTCAGTCCCATCCTCGACAAAATTACCAATTAAGTCAGTAATAGTCGCAGTTAGAGTAGATCTAGACTCTCCATCACCTCTTATAACTTCTGGCTCTGCCTCCAAGTCAATGATACTTGGATCTTCATTTGCTGCAACAAGGCTGTGTTTTTCCTGCAGTAAAGTTAAATTATTTTGAATAAACTCTACTTTAGTTACTATCTCTGTTCCCTGTTCAGTATTATTTTTAAGAGTTAAATCCAATTCTAAAGAACGATTTTCACCAGCTTCTAGATCATCTGCTTCTATCCTGATTGTATTTGTTTCAGAATCAAAATTAAGAGCTGGATCCAGTTTAGATTGATCAATCTCCTCTGATATTTTAATTTCAAGTACAGGGTTTTCAATTAGCTTATTACCATCATTACCGTATTCAATTTCTAATTGATAACTTTCTCCAGCATATTGATATTCTCTCTTATCTGGATCATTTACACTTAGTACTGGCTTAATTTCTAAGATATTTAGTTTATTATCTACCTGGTCATTAACTTCAGTCTTGATTTTTGAGGCTGCAGTTACCTTAAATGATTCCTGACTGATAGCAGCATCTTTATCAATATTGACTGCAATTAATATATTTGCTGTTTCTCCTGGTGCTAATCCACTTAATTCAACACCGGTTTTAGCTGAAGCAGCTATCAATTGATCAGTTTCTAACTCTAAATCTTTGCTAAAGTTAATGTCATAATACCAATCAACTTGATAATCAAATAAACCATCTAAACTGAGTGTAACTTTTTCCAGACTGTTACCATTATTTTTAACTGTATGAGCAAATATAGCTTTAGAGTTTGAATTTGCAACTAAAGTTCTATCAGGGTTAATCTCAATTTCATGATATGCAAGTATTTCTAATCTTACTTGATCAGTATACTGCTCATAAACGTTGTTTAAGATATCATTATAAGTTACCCGTGATTTTGTTGAGATAATAGATCCTGCTACAACTTCCTGACCCTCTTTACTGATTATGCCAGGTAAATTGAGATTAATTGTTTCTCCTTTATCCAGTTGACTAACTTTGATAATCAAATTATTTCCATCTATTTCGAATTGATCTGAACTTAAAATTTTACCATCCAGCTCAATTTTTTCTTTTTCCAACTCAAAACCAGCTGGAATTGGAGTTGTCACCGTCAAATTATTAACTTCGGTTTTACCATTGTTGCTGATGTCTAATTGATAGGAGTTTTCTTCTCCTGGTTTTCTGGTATCATGTTCAGTACTTAGATTAGTTTCAATTACTGGCTCAGAGGTTGAAATTCTTAAAGTAGCATTATCAGTTGTTTTGTTACCGGCTTCATCTGTTATTTCTGCTTCTACTGTATAATCGCCTTCAGGTAGCTCATTTTCTTCAGGTATATCAACACTCCAGTTACCATTTTCATCTGTTGTAGTTGTATATTCTTTTCCACTTTTACAGTATATTCTCCTTCAGCTATATTATCCGGTACATCTATCGACCAGTTACCATCAGTATCTGTCTTAGTTGTTCCACTGAAGACTTCATTATCATCTCCATCAGTTATTACAACTTCAACATCACTGTCTTCTGGCTGGTCACTTGTACCTGAAATCGTAGGTGTCTGATTATTTGTTACTATATCATTATTATCTAGAGCTATCTCTGGCTCAGTTAAGTCTATCTCAAGATTACCCTCTGCAGTTGTTGTATTACCAGCATCATCTGTAATCTTAGCTTCTACTGTATAATCGCCTTCAGGTAGCTCATTTTCTTCAGGTATATCAACACTCCAGTTACCATTTCTGTATCCTTGTTTACTCTATCAGTCTTCTCTTCACCTTCATTACCTGCTTCATCGGTAAGAGTCGCTGTAAGTGTTAATTCTCCGTCTTCTAATCCACTTACATCTATTCCTTCTACTTTAACATTTCCGTCTTCATCAACTTTCACATCTTCCACAGTACCAGTTATATCTTCAGTATTTGAGTCTCCATCACTTATTGTATAGTTAATAGTTGAATCATTTTCAGCATTTTCAAGGGTAAAGGAGAATTCTTTCTGGTTACCTCTATTGATGATATCCTGATCTATTGACACATCATAGTCTTCTGTAGCTGCTGTATCCTTAACTACACTATTACCACATCTTCCACAGTACCTACCATTATTATCATTTTGATATATTTCAGCTGGAAGAGTCTGACTAATACTCAATTCCCCATCTTGGGCCATAACTGCTGAGCCCAAACTTAAAATCATGATTAATGCTATTAAAATAGTTAATATATTTTTACTATTAATTTTCATAAATTTTCCCCTCTTTCTTAAACTGTTTTATATATTCAGAGTTTATATTCTACCAGGCTTTAATTAAGTTAATGAACCAGCCTTTAGCTTCATAACTTAAATTAGTTAAATCATCATTAAAGTCAGTAAAATTATATCCGATCCCCACTTTAGTGTTGTTATTAAAGCCTTTATATGCTCCAACTAAGAAACCGTCTTTTCTATCATCTACTAATTTGTTTTCTAAGATTCTATATTCTACAAAGAGATTGAGATCTTCTCTTAAAGCATAATCTATTTTATTGGCCCAAAGATAGGTTTCACTTCTAGCCCAGCTGTCATTAAAACTATTTAATTTAACTTCAGAGTTTTTATAAGCTATTTTTTCAGTTAACTGCCACTTTTTATTTAAATCATAAATTAAATCCAGAGCCAAAATCTGAGATTTTTCTGCCGCATAATCACCAAGTTCTCGGCCCGTGTCTAAATTTAAATAATTTTTTTGATCTAAATAGGTGTATTTAAATAAGTAATTTAATTTGGTATTATTAATCGGTCTGTAAGCCATGCCAATTGTACCTTCAAAAAAGCGATCTTCTCCATCCTCTTTTTCTTTTGAATATTCTATTTCAGATAGATAATTAAATTCCTCATTATATTTCCACCTTGAATTAGATTTTAAGACCAGCTGTTCAAATTTTTCGCTTTTATCGTCAACTCTGTATTCAATTCTGTTTGAACTTCTAAAGTTATTTTCTGTATAAGTTAAAGCTCCACCAACTATATCGCGTTTAAAGTCTTCAGAGTCAGCTTTTTCTACATCACTGCGGGTATAGTCAAAAGAAAGAGTTAAGTTATTAGATGCTAGATAATCGAGACCAATAACATTACTCTGCTTATTTTCGTCCTCATCATCAACTATTCGGTGTTCAGCTGTAATAGTGGTTTTATCGCTAACGGCAGTGTTGGCACCAAAAGTGGTTTCAGTTGAAAAATCATCACCAAATTCTCTTTCATAATTGGTGTAAATTTCACTGTCCTGATTTAGCATATATCCGGCTCCCAGCAGGATATTTTCTTGATCACCAGCACTGGCTTCAGCACTGTAGCGCCATTTTTCTCTTTTGATTTCTCCCCCAAGTGTTGTTATATTATTTCTTTCAGCTTCCTCACTTTTATCTAAAGTAAACTGTTGACTTCCATAAATTTTATTTCCACTATCAAATTGATGGTCAAAACCTAAAGCAGCATTTAAAGTTTTTTCATCTTCTTTATCTGCTTCTTTTTTTACTTTGTTTTCTAATTCGAGTTCATAACTTCTCTGCTCTGTCTGCTGCCTCCAGAATCTTAAATTATAAATATCTGTTTCATTTTCTCCACTTATATCTTTTTCATAAGAAATTTCATTTTCTTTTCTTTCTTTTTCCTGAATTAAAGCCAAGCCATAGTTTTCTTTATCTTTTTCTAAGTATTGACTGCCGCTGTTAAAACCAGCTTCTTTATTGGAATAGAATGTATTAAATTCTAAATCCTTAGCTTCAGTCAAAACTTTAGAGTATTCAAAATTCCAGGCCTGAGCCTGATTATTATTATTCAAACTAATTTCTCTATATGTTATACCTCCATCATCAGAAAAATATTTTTCTGAATTTATATTTTCTGATTCAGCATAATCAATTCTAAATTCTGTAATTTCTGGATTTTGATAAACTAAATTCAAACCATAAATCTTATATTTATCTGAATCTTCTCTGCTCTCTTCTATGTAATTAGCTCCTAAATATAATTGATCTGTCAAATCATATTTTGTCTGCAGACCATAATTATTCTGATCAATATCACTGCTTAAATAGTCATATTGATAGTCAACAACCATAAAGTATTTATCTGATCCATCCTGATCATCTATCAAACTTTGATCATCAAAGATATTATGCTTTGATTTCAAAGTAATTCTTCCCTGCAGATAATTAATCTCATAGTCTTCTCCTGCCTTTAAATTTCTGCTTTCTAAAACTCGATTTGTACTGGAATCTCTAAGTTCAAGCTTTACATTTTCACTGCCGGCAATAAGATCATCCTGACGCAGGTAATATAAAATACCTCCTGTCAGCTCTAATTCATCTCTGGTCTGAGTAGAAAAGGGCTGATACCAGTATGTATTGAAAGCAAATCTATTATCATAGTCTATATTTGCTCCGTAAATATTTTTGCTTAAGTTTATCAGCTTATTGTTCTCATAGTTTAATTTGTAATTACCCCAGATAGCATTTAACTCATCTGATTCTAATTTTAAATATAACTTTCCAGCTGTATTAGTTTCAGAAACCACCTGTGAATCATCACCATAGACCGGATAATACTTTTCTGCATCTATTTTTTCAAATGGTGTATTTTGCTTTCGTTCATCTAAATTTTTAAAAATCTCATCTAAACTTTCTTCTTCTGTATCAAGCCAGGCGGTAATCAAATATTTCCCCTTTATTTTACCCTGCAGATAAAAATTAATCCTTCCCATATCTACATTTTTCTCAAACTTATCACTATCTTCAATTAATTCTATATCACCTGTTAAATTATTTTCTCCAAAATATAATTCTGTAAATCCTACAAAAAATTTTCCCTGATAAAATTCACCTTTATTAATTTCTTCTGCACCAACAAAAATTGAGAAAACTAATGCTAGTATAAATGTTGTAATAATGAT
>QBLP01000002.1 GCA_003070825.1 Halanaerobium sp.
GTAGAATGAGGTGTTGAAATTTGAAAAAGAAAATAATTTTATTTATACTATTATTAATTCAAATATATATAAGTTATCAAAACTGGATTATTGAGGGTAAAATTTGGAGTAAACTGGAATATAAATTTGCTACTGTTTTTTCGGTGTTTATAATAATTTTACTTTTACTTCTGTTGCTAAAAAAGAGCTTTTTCCTCAAATTCAAGGAAAACGCCCTTTATGCAAAAATGTTCAAAGAATTTAATAAGGGTTATGGTGGTAAGATTGCAGTCATAATTCTGGCTTTAATCTTTTACTCAGCTTTTATGGCTCCTTTTATTGCTCCTTACTCTCCGACTGAAATTGATTACAGTAATATGACCTATTCAGCTCCTTCTTTAGAGCACTGGTTTGGCACAGATGATTTTGGAAGAGATATGTTTTCTAGAGTTCTTTACGGCGCTCGGATAGCTCTGGGAGTGGGTTTTGCAGCTGTTTTAGTTAATGCCAGTCTTGGTGTTAGCCTGGGCTTGCTGGCCGGTTATTATGGGGGTAAAGCTGATATGGTTATTATGCGGCTAATAGAGATTTGGAATTCTATTCCCTTTATTCTGCTTGCTCTGGCCATAATTTCTGCGCTGGGAACAGGAATTTTTAATATTATTATAGCTGTTGGAATAACAGGTTTAATAAATTTTTCCAGGCTGACCCGCTCAATTGTATTACAGATTAAAGAAAAGGAATATGTATCAGCAGCTAAAGCTCTGGGGGCAAGTGATTTAAGGATTCTATATAATCATATTTTACCCAACTCTATTTCTTCGCTGATAGTTTTAGCTACACTGAGAATCGGTATTTCAATTTTAGTTGTTGCAGGTTTAAGCTTTTTAGGTCTGGGAATTCAACCCCCTACTGCTGCCTGGGGGACAATGTTAAACAGGGGCCAGGAATATTTGATTCAGGCACCCTGGATGTCAATTTTTCCCGGTCTGGCAATAATTATTACAGTTTTAAGTTTTAACCTGCTTGGAGATGCTTTAAGAGATGCTCTTGATCCACGCCAGCTTGATTAATGAAAAGCTATAGTTTGTAGTAACAGTATTAAAATTAATTATCGAATTTTAGGGGAGTCGATTAGATTAATGTCACAGCAAGAAGAGAGTATAAGTTATAAAAAGAAAATGGCGGCAAAATTAAATGATTCCAGTTTAAAAGCCGGGGTAAAAGATGCAGTGCCAATAATTTTAGGTTATCTTCCGATTGGAATTGCTTACGGAATGCTGGCTGTTAATAAGGGGCTAACCCCACTACAGACTACAGCGATGTCAGTTTTTGTTTTTGCGGGTTCAGCTCAGCTGGTTGCAATTGAAATGATCGCTGCTGGTGCAGCGGTGGCAGCAATAATTGCCATGACTTTTCTGGTTAACTTACGCCACCTTTTATTATCTGCTTCTTTAAGTCTTCATCTGAGGAATTTACCGCTGTATTATTATCCTTTTTTAGGATTTCTAGTAACTGATGAGTCTTTTGCAGTGGCAATGAGTAAGCTGGAGAGTAAGAAGAAAAAACAGAGATATTTTTTGGGGCTTGGTTTTACTGCCTATTTAGGTTGGGTTTTTAGTTCGGCTGCCGGAGCTTTTTTGACTGAATTTATTAATTTTGGCAGTGGTGGGGCGCTGGATTTTGTCCTGCCGGCAATGTTTATAGTTCTGCTTGTAATGCAGATCAGCTCCAGGAGTGAAATAATTGTTGCAGTTTTTTCCGGTCTTTTATCACTGTTTTTTGCTTTGACAGTTGAGGGAAGCTGGAATATCATTTTAGCTACTGTACTGGCAGCGTTTTTAGGGGTGTATATCAGTGGAAATGATTAATTTTATAATTATGATAGCTGGAATGGTAGTTGTGACTTTTATTCCGAGAGTACTGCCGCTCTCACTACTTGGTAATAGGGAGCTGCCTGAGAAAGTAGTTCTCTGGTTGAGCTTTATTCCAGCTGCTGTACTTGCTGCTTTACTGGCGCCTTCGATACTTTTAAAAGAGGGCAGTCTTTATTTGAGCCTGGAAAATACAGCTCTAATTGCTTTTTTTCCAACTTTATTTGTGGCCTATAAGACAAAAAACATTTTTTATACTGTCAGTGGGGGTTTAATTTTCTATTTAGGATTATCATTGATATTTTAAAATTATTTTTAAAGAATTTAAATTGGGGGATTTGAAATGGATATAAAAGTTGATTTATTTAGTGACACAGGTACCAGACCATCTCAGGATATGCGGAGATTTATGGCTGAAGCAGAGGTAGGGGATGAGCAGTTAGGTGAAGATCCGAGTGTTAATCGTCTCTGCCGGATGACCGCTGAAATGCTGGGTAAGGATGATGCTGTATATTTACCTTCTGGTCTAATGGCAAATCAAATTTCTTTTGCTGTTCATACCAGTCAGGGAGATGAAATAATTATGGATCAGACTGCTCATCCGATTCATTATGAAAGTGCTGCACTGGCTGTGATTTCAGGTGCTTCCATTAAACCACTTGCTGGAACAGGCGGGATTTTTACTGCCGAACAGGTTAAGGAAGCAATTAGAGAAAAGGATTATCACAGTCCGCAAACAAAGGTGATTTCTATTGAGCAGACAACCAATCTGGGTGGGGGACGCATCTGGCCTTTAGCAAGAATCAAAGAAATTGCAGAAATCGCTCTCGAAAATGACTTAAAGATGCATATGGATGGAGCACGAATGTTAAACGCTGCAGTCGAAGCAGAAGTTGATCCAGCTGAATATGGTCAGTATTTTGATTCAATCTGGATTGACCTCAGTAAAGGCTTGGGAGCTCCAGTAGGCTCGGTGCTTGCTGGTTCAGCAGAATTTATTGAAGAGGCTCGTTTCTGGAAGCAGAGACTGGGTGGAGCAATGAGGCAGGCAGGTATTATTGCTGCTGGTGGAATTTTTGCCTTAGAACATAATGTAACCCGTTTAAAAGAAGACCATAAGCATGCTAAAATGCTGGCAGAGACTATTGCTGATCAGAAAGGGCTGGAAATTGATCCTACTACAGTTGAAACAAATATTGTCCTCTTTTCTGTGGCTGATGGTAAAGCAGATCTTTATGCTGATGAGCTGCTTAAAAAGGGAATCAGAGTCAGCAGACTTGAGGGTAAATTGCGTGCTGTAACTCATCTGGATTTAAGTTTAGAAGATATTCGTTATGCTGTAAAACATTTTGAAAAAACTGCTAGAGAAATTTTTGCTTAAATTAAATTTAAAAAAAGGCAGGATTTTATCATTCTGTCAAGAATATTTTAATATGACTTAATTAAAAAAAAAGATAAACTTAACTTTATTAAATTTAAAAGAGGAGAGTGAGTCCAATGGAACAGGTGTATGAAAAAAAGCGTGAACAGCTTCTTAGTGATCTCAGTGATATGAGTGAAGTTGCAGAGGAAATGCTGCAGAATGTTATTAAAGCAATGGAAGACCTTAATGTTGAAAAAGCTCACGAAATAATTGAAAGAGATGATGTCCTGGATAACTATTTAATTACAATTGAGGAAGAAGTTTCGCGCTTATTAACTCTTGATCAACCACTGGCAGCTGATACCTGGTTTAGTATTGCAATGATTAAAATTGCCAATGACTTAGAGAGAATTGGAGATCAGGCAACTAATATAGCTGATATTTTACTGGAATTAAAGCATGATGGAATTATGAAGCCACTAGTTATGATTCCGGAACTTGCTGATATTGTAACTGATATGCTGGATGTAGTTTTAGAGTCATTTTCAACCAGGAATTCTGATCTGGCAGAAGCAGCCTGTAGAATGGACGAAAAAGCAGATAATCTTTATGATGATATTTACCATAAAGCAATAAAAATGATCAGCAAAAAAGATGATAAGACTGAAATTAAGCAGATAGTTCAACACATCAATTTAGCTAAGGCACTGGAGCGTGTGGGAGATCATGCCACTAATATTGGTGAGGAGACTATCTTTATTGTTACCGGTAAAAGAGTTAAGTATTAAATATATTATTGATTTTTAAAGTATGGAGTATCAAAAACTAAATATTAATTACTAAATAAAAAACGGCCTGTATTTTCTACAGGCCGTTTTTCTGTAACTAGATATTATAATTTTTATTTTAGTAAAATAATACTCCACCTGGACCAATTGGTAAATTAAAGACAAACCAAATAATCAGTAAAATAGTCCACCCTATCATAAAGGCAAAGGAGTAAGGTACCATTGTTGACACCAGGGTTCCAATTCCAATATCTTCATCATATTTTTTAGCAAAAGCTATGATGATCGCAAAATAGGGCATCAGTGGTGTAATTATATTAGTTGTTGAATCACCGATTCGATAGGCCATCTGAGCAAATTCTGGAGAATAACCAAGCTGCATTAACATTGGCACAAAAACTGGAGCCATAATTGCCCACTTTGCCGACGCACTACCGATAAAGAGATTGATAAAGCCTGCTACTACAATAAATAGTATTATAAGCGGCAGCCCGGTAAAGTTGATTGCCTGCAGAAAATCTGCACCACCAATAGCGAGGATAGTTCCCAGTTTAGACCAGTTGAAATAAGCTACAAACTGACCGGCTGCAAAGGCAAGAGTTATATATCCTCCCATACCTGCCATTGTCTCATCTAAGAATTTAGCAATGTCATCACTATTTTTGATTGAGCCAGTTTTTCTACCATAAGCAAGACCAGGCACGAAAAAGAAAATCGCAATTAAGGGTATCATTCCCCCAACAAAAGGAGTTGAGCCCATTATTAAATTACCTTCATCACTGCGTAAAATTCCATTCTGCGGTACTGTCATAAGTAAGATGATTACAAGTGTGATTCCCAGCCAGATTAAGGCTGATTTGATTCCTGCACTTTCTTTTGCAGTAATTTCTTCTAATTCTTCTTCATGATCTCCTGTATATTCACCAAATCGGGGAGCAACAATATTTTCAGTTACCCAGGTACCAATGACTGTGACTATAAAAGTTGAAGCAACCATGAAATAATAATTGACCGTTGGCGGAATTGTGTAACCGGAATCGATTAGCTGGGCAGCTTCCTGGGACAGCCCGGCCAGTAATGGGTCCAGAGTAGAGATTAGTAGATTTGCACTAAAACCTCCAGATACTCCGGCAAAAGCAGCTGCAAGTCCAACGAGTGGATGTCTTCCTTTAGCTGCAAAAATTACTGCTCCTAAAGGAACTAAAACTACATAGCCAGCATCTGAAGCAATATTAGACATAATTCCAGCAAAGATTACAACCGCAGTAATATACTTATCAGGTGCACTTAAAACTGTTTTTTTAAGTACTGCAGCAATCAAACCTGATTTTTCTGCAATCCCAACACCTAACATAGCTACCAGTACCACTCCCAGGGGAGCAAAACCAGTAAAGTTGCTTACCGCTTCAGTAAAGATTCGTCGTATCCCATTTTTCGAGAGCAAGTTGACAGCTCTAATAGTTTCTCCTGTACCAGGATGGGTTACAGCTACTTCAAATAGACTGACAAACCAGGAGAGCACAAGTACAAATGCTGATAAAATGAAAAATAGAATAACGGGGTGTGGTAGTTTATTTCCTGTTTTTTCTATTCGATTTAAAAATCGATCTGTTAAACTTAAATCTTTATTATTACTTAGCATATTTTCCTCCTCTAAATTTTTATATAATTTAATACTTTAAGCAAATAAAGTAGGCGGATTATTAAGCCGCATTTTATAGTATATTAAATTTAGAGAAGTTTTTCAAATTATTTAAAAATCGATTTCGTAGTTTAAATTAAATCGGAGATATTAAGTCTTAACCAGCAGAATTTATAACTGCTCTTTTTACAACTTCAGCAGCCAGGATTCCCACCTGATTAATATCAGCTTTTATTTTATTTGAAGCCAGAGTGAAAATACTGTCACCATCCAGAAGTGTATGGACTGGATAAATAGTTCTGCTCAAGCCGCTGTGAGCCATCATGGAAACACGATTGGCCTCTGACTTATTTAATAGAGCATTAGTTGCTACTACTACTAGAGTTGTGTTTTCTCGTAAAAAGCCGAGGTTTATCTCTGGTTGATTAATAATTGTCTGTTCTGTATTAATAAAATCTCCAGCTTTATTTTTAGCACCAGCAATAATCTCACCACTGTCAGGATCTTTAATATCACCAAAAGCGTTAACAACTGCCAGAGCAGAAACAATTAAATCTCCACTTTTATGAGCGGCATGGCCGAGCACTGTTTTGGTTGCCTTATCCATTCCCATGAGCTTACCACAGGTAGCTCCTGCTGCAGCCCCAATACTTTGAGCTGTTTGAGCAGAATTGCTGGCTTTAGTGCAGGCCTGATAGGCCAGCTTCTGATCAGGATAATTATTACTTTTGTACTCTAAATCATAGATAACTGCTGCAGGTACTATGGGTACAACTCCTCCTCCAGTTTTAAATCCTCTATTTTTTTCTCTTAAATAGTTCATCACTCCACCAGCCGCATCAAGTCCATAAGCACTGCCTCCACTTAAAAAGACGGCATTTGCTTGATCAACCGCAGCTCTGCTGTCTGTTAAAGCTATTTCTCTACTGCCTGGTGCTCCTCCGCGAACTTCTGCCCCAATTGTAAAGTTGCCTTCGGCTAAAATCACAGAACAGCCTGTTCCAGAATTCTGATCGTCAGCGTGTCCTATTTTTATACCTTTAACAGCTGTTAAATCATTATTCATTGATTATCCCCTTTCTAAAATTATTTATTAGACATCTACTAAACATGAATTGGTATATTTATACTTAGTTAATTAATTTTAAATTACTTTCCAATTAAGATTATAACATTTTTAAGGAAAAATTATTAGTCAGTCAGGGAAATAGTTATTTTCTCTCAGTAAAACGGAATACAATTACTTAATATAGAAAATATTTCTTTTCAGAGGCAGGAAAATAGTGTTTTATCGCAAATAATATAATTAAGAGAAGAAACAATTTTCAAAAAAATACGGAGGTGGAATTTGTGAAGTTTAAAAAATTATCGATTACTTTATTAACTCTGATTTTAGTTATGACTCTATCATTTACTATTCTGGCAGAAGAGGTTAATTTAAGGATTTATCATGTAAATGATGTCCATTCCAGAGTAGAAGAAGATGATTATGCTGGAAGTATGGGTTATGCTAAAATGGCAACTCTGATTAAAGAGGCTAGAAGAGAAATGGAAAATGTAATGTTTTTAGATGCTGGAGATACTTTCCACGGTCAGACAATTGCCAATATAAATGAAGGTGAAGCAATCAGCCATATTTTAGATTTAATGGATCTTGATGCTTTAACCTTAGGAAACCATGATTTTAATTACGGACAAGAAAGACTGGAAGAATTAGATTATATGAGTAACTTTCCATTTTTAGCTGCTAACTTAAGTAGAGAAGATGGAGAAGAGATTCCATATGCTGAAGATTATTTAATCAAAGAATATAATGGTGTTAAAGTTGGTGTATTCGGTTTAGTAACTCCTGAGACTGCTTATAAGACTCACCCTAAGAATGTTGAGGGATTAGTCTTTGGAGATCCAGTTGCAGCTGCTAATGAAGTTGTTAATGAATTAAGAAGCCAGGTAGATGTGGTTGTAGCTCTGTCTCACTTAGGAATTAGTGAAGGTAGTGAATACACAAGTAAAATGGTAGCTGAAGAAGTACCTGGAATTGACTTAATTGTTGACGGTCACAGCCATAATGTATTAGAAGAAGGTATGATGGTTAACGATACTATGATTGTAATGGCTGGAGAATATTCTAAATTCTTAGGCTATGTAGATCTTACTGTTGATAATGGAAATGTTTCAGATATAAAAGCTAATTTAATTCCAAGAGAAGATACTGCAGAGGTTGAAGAAGACTTTATAGTTTCTAAAGTTGTAGAAAGAGTAAATAGAGCCAATGACACAATCACCTCTCAGGTAGTTGGAGAAACTGCTGTTGAATTAGATGGTGCCAGAGGTAATGTTCGTACTGGTGAAACCAATCTAGGTAACTTGATTACCGATGCAATGAGAGCTAAGTTTGATGCAGATGCTGCAATCACCAATGGTGGCGGAATTCGTGCTTCAATTGAAGCAGGAGAAGTTACCCAGGGTGATGTTATTACAGTACTACCATTTGGTAATACAACTATCTTAATGGAATTAAGTGGTGCTGATTTAAGAGCTGCTCTAGAACATGGTGTTTCTGAATACCCTGCAACTGAAGGTCTATTCCCACAGGTTTCTGGTATTAAATTTACCTTTGATGGTGATGCTGAACCTGGAAATAGAGTTCAAAAAGTATGGGTAGGCGGCGAAGAATTAGATGAAAATAAAATGTATACTGTAGCAACTAATGACTTCATGAAAGCTGGAGGAGATGGCTACTCAATGTTTGCTGACGCTCCAATAGTCAGTGAAGCTGGTGGCTTAGAAGAAGTATTAATGGAATACATGGAAGCTAATGCTCCTGTAGCCCCAGAAACAGAAGGAAGAATAGTAGCTGAGTAAAATATCAGTTACCGGGTACCACCCGATATATGTTGAATTAAGTCATATGAATTAGAAAAACTACCCCCTGCTGAGCAATTTAGCAGGGGGTTTTCATTCTTAAGATATGTGAAAATAATCATTTGGCCGCAGATTCGATTTAAAGCAACTTTTCTGCTATAATAATGAGTAGATTGCTCAGTTTAAAAATGATTTTGAAGTTTTAGTATTAATTTGGGACTGCAGTATTCTAGAAGATTTTAAGCAATAAATAATTTGAACTTAGGAATAATAAAGGAGTTACTGATAAATTAAATGGAAAAGAAAAGTCAGAATTTGAATGAAAAAAATAAGGAAAAAAAATTAGAAAATCCGCGTGATCAGTTTATGGTAATCTCAAAAGATGATATGCGAAAAAGAGGCTGGGACAAGCTCGATTTTATTATCATTAGTGGTGATGCTTATATTGATCATCCATCTTTTGGCACGGCTATTATTGCCAGAGTGCTTGAGGATGCTGGTTTTAAGGTTGGTATAATTGCTCAGCCTGACTGGAGATCTACAGCTGACTTTAAAAAACTGGGTGAACCCAAATATGGATTTTTAGTTACTGCTGGTAATATGGATTCAATGGTCAATCATTTTTCTGTTTCTAAACACCGCCGCAGTTATGATAATTATTCTCCTGGAGGAGAAAGTGGTCACCGTCCTGATCGGGCGACAATAGTTTACAGCAACCGTCTGCGTGAGGCTTTTGGTGATATTCCAATCATTATTGGTGGAATTGAGGCCAGTCTGCGCCGCTTTGCTTACTATGATTACTGGGATGAAAGTGTCCGACGCTCCATACTTTTTGACAGCCGTGCTGATCTTTTAGTTTATGGAATGGGCGAAAAACAAATCTTAAAGATTGCTGAAAATTTAGAAGCTGGACTGGAAATAAAATATATCAACTACCTTCCAGGGACAGCTTTTATTGCTGATGAGCTGGAATCATTATATGATTATGAGCTTTTACCGTCTTATGAAGAGGTAAAGAATAATAAAAAGCAGTATGCTTATGCCTATAAAATAGAATATTTAGAACAGGATCCAGTTCGCGGTCAGCAGCTGGTACAGCAGCACGGCAACCGTTATCTGGTTCAGAACCCACCGGTTGAACCTCTAAGCCAGGAAGAACTTGACCATGTTTATTCACTGCCCTATCAGCGGGATTATCATCCAATGTATGAGAGAGATGGTGGAGTACCTGCAATCAAAGAGGTTAAATTCAGCCTGGTCAGTTCGCGCGGCTGTTTTGGTGCCTGTTCATTTTGTGCCATATCTTTTCATCAGGGAAAGATGATGACAGCCCGCAGCAAAAAATCATTAATCGAAGAAGCTAAAAGAATAACTGCAATGGATGATTTTAAAGGTTATATCCATGATGTCGGGGGACCAACAGCCAATTTCCGTCAGCCTTCCTGTACAGCTCAGCTTTCGCGGGGGATGTGTAAGGGGAAGGAATGTATGTTTCCAGCTCCCTGCAGTAAATTGGAAGTGGACCACGAAGAATATTTCGAGATTTTAAGAGAGTTAAGAAAACTACCGGGAGTAAAAAAGGTTTTTGTGCGCTCCGGTATCCGCTTTGATTATCTTTTAGAAGATGAAGAGAGCCGAAAATATTTAAAAGAACTGGCAGAACATCATGTGAGTGGTCAGCTTAAAGTTGCTCCAGAGCATGTTTCAGATAATGTTTTATCTTATATGGGAAAACCAGGAATTGAGGTTTTTGATAAATTTAGAGAGGCTTTTTATCAGGTAAATGAAGAAATCGGCCTGGAGCAGTATTTAATTCCCTATTTTATTTCCAGCCATCCCGGAAGCCGGTTGGAAGATGCCGTTGAACTTGCAGAATATTTAAGAGATATTAATCATCACCCGGATCAGGTACAGGATTTCTATCCAACTCCGGGCACAATGGCCACAGCAATGTACTACAGTGGTTATGATCCAAGAACTATGGAAGAGGTTTATGTTGCTAAATCAAAAGAGGCAAAAAAAATGCAGCGAGCCTTACTCCAGTATCATAAGAAGCGAAATCATCAAATTGTGCGCAAGGCTTTAAAGATGGCAGGGCGCAGAGATTTAATTGGTTATGATAAAAAAGCATTAGTACCACCGACTCACTAAAATATTTGAGATCTAAGGTTTAATTAGGAGGAATTAATAAATGTCTACAGTTGGCAAAAAAGATAAATATAAGTTATTAATTGATAATTTAAGAGAACTAGAACCATTTATAATTGCCTTTTCTGGAGGAGTTGACAGCACTTTTTTAGCAGCTGCCGCAAAAGAATCCGGGGTGGATTTTGAAGCTGTTACCGTTAATACTCCTTTTGTACCGGATAGAGAAATTAAAGAGGTAGCTGAACTGGTGGCAAGGTTGGATTTGGACCATCAGCAGCTGGAAGTTGAGCTCGAAGAATTAGAAAAAGCAGTTGAAAATACTCCCGAGCGCTGTTATTACTGTAAAAAGGTGATTTTTAATCAGATTTTAGATTATGCAGCTGGCAGAACTGTAATTGAAGGTTCGAATCTGGACGATCAGGGAGATTATCGTCCTGGCCGCAAAGCTTTAAAAGAGCTGGGAGTTAAAAGTCCTCTGCTTGAGGCCTCTCTGAGCAAAAGTGAGATTCGGGAGCTTTCTAAAAAAATGGAACTTCCTACCTGGGATAAGCCGAGCATGTCCTGTCTGGCAACCAGAGTTTCCTATGACAATCAGATTACAGCTGAAAAACTGGAGAAAATAGAAATTGCCGAAGAATTAATGCATCGAATGGGTTTTGAACAGTTTAGAGTCCGCGATCACAGCAATCTGGCCCGGATAGAGCTGTCAGAGAGTGACCGAGAAAAGATATTAGACTTAAATTTAATGGACAAATTGTCTGATAAATTACAGAAATTAGGGTTTCAATATGTTACCTTAGATCTGTCAGCATATAAAAGTGGCAGTATGAATAAAGAAATTTTGGAGGCAGAAGATGAATAAAGAAGATATCAAAATTTTATTAGAAAAAGTAAAAGATGGTGAAATTGAGGTTGATCAGGCAGCAGCTTCTTTAAAAGATCTTCCTTTTAAGGATCTCGGTTTTGCTAAGGTAGATAATCATCGCAGCCTGCGCAACGGTTTTCCAGAGGTAATTTACTGTGAAGGAAAATCACTTGATGAGATCGAAGGAATTGTAAAGGAAATGCTCAAACATGATAATAATATTTTAGCAAGCAGGGCCAGTAAGGAGATTTATGAGCGGATTAAAGAAATTGCTCCTGAGGCAGTTTATCATCAGCGGCCGGAAATGATTTTTATAGAAAGGCAGCCACTTACTAAAACTCAAAGTAAGATTTTAGTAGTTAGTGGTGGTACCTCTGATATACCGGTCGCAGAAGAAGCCGTAGTAACTGCTGAAGCACTGGGCAATTCGGTTGAGCGGCTCTATGATGTAGGGGTAGCAGGGATTCACAGACTTTTAGGTAATTTAGATAAATTAAACGAAGCAGAAGTTATTATTGCAGTTGCTGGAATGGAAGGTGCTCTGGCCAGTGTTGTTGGAGGTCTGGTTGATAAACCTGTAATTGCTGTACCGACAAGTGTTGGTTATGGTGCTAATTTTGGTGGGGTTTCAGCTTTGCTGACTATGATTAACAGCTGTGCCAGCGGTATTGGAGTAGTAAATATTGATAATGGTTTTGGAGCAGCTTACTTGGCCAGCACAATTATTTTACAGATAGAGAAAGCAAGGAAGGATGGATAAATTAATATGAAAACAGAAAATATACTGTACTTTGATATAAATTCCGGAATCAGTGGAGATATGACAATAGCTTCTTTACTTGATCTGGGAGTTGATAAAGATAAATTTTTGAATGAACTGAAGAAATTAAAGCTTGCGGGTTATGAAATTGAGATTTCTACAGTGCAGAAAAATGGGATTACAGCTACAGATTTTAAAGTTATTTTAGAAGATGAAAGCCACCCAGATCTGGTAGAAGATTCTGGTCATTCTCATGACCACAGTCATAATCATAGTGACCACTCTCATGATCATGATGGCCACCCACATGAACATCATGAAGGAGGCTGTCAGGGCTGCGGCAATCATGACCACCACCATAATGATCACAGTCATTCAGATTCTGATCACCAACACGACCATTTAGATCATAATCACAACCATGGAGAAGGTCATTCTCACAGTCATGAGCACAGCAGTAACCATGTTCACCGCAACTTCAATGATATTAAGAAATTAATAAACCAGAGTCAGCTTAATCAAAATGTAAAGGATTTAAGCATCGATATTTTTGCTAAAGTAGCAGAGGCGGAAGCTAAAGTGCATAACAAGAAAATAGATGAGGTGCATTTTCACGAAGTTGGAGCAGTTGATTCGATTGTCGATATTGTCGGAGCGGCCATTTTAGTTGATCTATTAAATCCTGACCATATCTACGCATCTCCAGTACCGCTTGGTACAGGCTTTGTCGATGCAGCCCACGGCAGAATTCCGGTTCCCGCACCAGCAACAATTGAAATTTTAAAAGATGTACCGGTATATTCAACTAATATCAGAGGGGAACTGGTTACCCCAACTGGAGCTGCAATTATTAAAACACTGGCAGAAGAATTTATTGAGCTGCCAGAAGTTGAAATAGAAAAAATTGCTTATGGAGCTGGCAAAAAGGATTTTGAGATTACAAACCTGCTGCGGGTTTATCAGGCTAAAAAAAAACTAAAAAAAAGTTATTAATTTTAGAAACAAACATTGATGATATGAGCGGAGAAATTTACTCCTATCTTTTCCCAAAACTGCTAGCTGCAGGAGCCAGGGATGTTTATTTAACCAATATCATGATGAAAAAGAACCGTCCAGCACAAAAGCTGACAGTACTAAGTCCTGCAGAAAAGCAGCAGGAGCTGGAAGAAATTATTTTTAAAGAAACTACAACTTTAGGTATTAGACACCGTGAAGTTAAGAGGAGCTGTCTGGAGCGGAAATACTTTGAGCTGGATTCTACAATGGGTAAGGTGACAATCAAAGCAGCCTATTATGAAGGTAAACTAATTAAGTATTCTCCAGAATATGAAGAGTGTAAGGAGATTGCTGTCAGAGAGAGGGTCAGGCTGCAGGATGTTTATGATCTCTTAAAAAAAGAAGCAGCTGAGCAGTTGTTTTAATTTATTATTAAGTTCCAAAAAATAATACAGATATTTTGTTTTTATAAGTGTCAGTTAGCTGATTTGATTCAGCCGCTGGCGCTTTTTTTCTTTCTAAGCAGGAATCAGCTTTATTATCCAGAAATGTAATAGTAGCACTAAAAATTATTTTGTGTCACGAAAGGTGGTTTCAAATGTCAGACTTAAAAAGATTTGGAGTTTCCATAGAAGAAAATTTGCTTAAAAAATTTGACCAGTTAAATGAGGGGATTTATAATAATCGTTCTGAAGCAATTAGAGATCTGATTAGAAATAAAATAATTGAAGAAAAAAACACCAAAGAAGATCAAAATGTTGTAGGAACAATTACTCTAATTTATGATCATCATCAAAGTGGTCTAACTGATAAAATGAATCAGCTGCAGCACGATTATCACTGTCTCTTTAAGACAAATCTGCATTTACATTTAGATAGACACTTTTGTCTGGAAGTAATAGTTGTCGAAGGGCTGCACAGCAAATTAAGAAAAATAAGTTCTAAATTAATTGCTCTAAAAGGTATTAAACACGGAAAACTAACTGTAACCAAAATAGAAGGAGTGGAAAAATAATTGTCATATTCAAAACAGAAAAATAAAATTAGATTAAATTTAGTAATTGCACTGATAGTTATCAGTTTATTTAGCATTTCAGCTGGAGCCAAAAATTTAACTGATCTGGCAGATCGAAAGCTAAGTCTTCCAGATAAGATAGAAAGAATTGTAGCTATCGGACCGGGAGCGTTAAGGATGGTAGTTTATCTTGAGGCAGAAAATATGGTTGTAGGAGTGGAAGAATTTGAAAAAAGGAATCAGCAGCGCCCTTATATAATTGCTCATCCAGAACTGACCAAATTGCCGGTAATTGGACCTCAGTTTGGAGGAGATGCAGAATTAATTGCCGCTCAAAATCCTGATTTAATAATCTCATCTTATCTGAGTCAGGCTGAAATGAATAATTTACAGGCTAAGACTTCAATACCGGTTATTTCAATTAATGATGGTACTCCAGGTTCGATGACTGAAGCTGAATTGAAGACAGCTCTGAATTTTTTGGCAGAGATATTGGATAAAAATGAACGAGCAGAGGAGCTAATTAATATTTTTGATCAGCACAAAAATGAAATGAAAAGTAGAACCAGTAATTTAGATTTAGGGATGAATGTCTATATTGGTGGAATAGGTAACAAAGGTGCTCAGGGTATTACTTCCACTGAGGCAAATTATCCCCCCTTTGAATATCTGGGTCTTAATAATATTATTGAAGATGATAAAAAAAGCAACTTCACAATCAGTAAAGAGAGATTGCTGCTGGAAAATCCTGAGCTGATTTTTATAGATCAGGGTGGAATTGAATTGGTAGAGCAGGATTTAAAAAGAGAAGAATTCAAATATTTAAAAGCTTATCAGGAAAATGAAATTTATCAACTTTTACCATACAATCACTATACAACTAACTTTGCAACAATGTTAGCTAATTCTTATTTCATTGCTGAAACATTGTACCCAGAAGCATTTAAAATGCTGGAAGCGAAAGAAAAAGCGGATCAAATTTATAAGCAATTCGTTGGACAGCCAGTATATTCTGAGATGGCAGAAATTTTTGGCGGCTTTAAAAAGATGAAATTAAATTAAAATAATAAATTTGATAGAGGTAGATTTATGGATAATAATTTAAGTGTAGAAGATCTTTTGAAAAAAGAAAAAAAGCATTCCAACAAAATATTTATGTTAAGTTTAGTACTGCTGCTGCTGATTGTTTTAGCTGCTGTTTACTCTCTATTTGTAGGTGCAGCCAGACTTGAATTCAGTGATTTATTAAGAGTGATTTTTCAAGGGGAAAGAGGGATGATTTATAATATTATCTGGAATATCAGACTGCCGGCTATTTTAACTTCACTGGCAGCAGGGATGGGACTGGCTCTGGCTGGAGCTGTTATGCAGAGCACCCTTAAAAACTCACTTGCCTCACCTTTTACTTTAGGAATTTCACACGCTGCTGCCTTTGGAGCTGCTTTTGCTATTGTAGTTGTTGAACCTGAAAATTTAACTGTCTTTTCATTTTTAGATGGAGTTTATCTACCTGCACTTTCAGCCTTTCTTTTCTCACAGCTGGCAGTGATAACTGTTCTAACCATCAGCGCCAGGCAGCAGGCTGGAAGAGAAACTATAGTTTTAGCTGGAATTGCGCTTTCTTCTTTATTTACAGCAGGTACTACAGCTTTGGAATTTTTTGCAGATGATTTAGAACTTGCTTCAGTTATTTACTGGACATTTGGGGATCCAGGCCGGACAAACTGGAATCAATTTATAGTCATAGTTTTTGTACTTCTTTTGACACTATTTTATTTTATTTATCAGGGTTGGAATTATGGTGTTTTAAATTCGGGTGATGAGCTGGCAGCAAGTCTGGGAGTTGATTCAAATAGACTGAGGTTGATTGCAATGACAGTCTCCTCAATTTTAACTTCAGTTATTATTTCCTTTGTTGGGGTAATTGGTTTTATAGGCCTGGTTACTCCCCATATTATTAGAAAAATTGCAGCTGGAAATCAGCGTCAGCTTTTTTTAAATTCTGCTCTAGCAGGAGGCCTGCTTTTAATTATCGCAGACAATCTGGCGAGAACATTATTTAGACCTATTGTCTTACCGGTAGGGGTTTTAACTGCATTTTTAGGAGCACCACTTTTTATTTATTTAATTATTAAAGGGAGGCAGTTTTGATGTTTTTAGAAATTAAGGCGCTAAATTTTTCTTATACTGAAGATAATATTTTAAAGAGGATAAATTTAAATGTGCAAAAAGGTGAATTGATTACCTTAATTGGCCCTAATGGATCAGGGAAGAGTACACTTTTAAAATGTATTAATAACTATCTTCAAATCAATCAGGGTAAGATAAAAATTAAGAATAAAGAGATATCAGAGTACACTCAGAGAGAACTGGCTCAAATAATAGCCTATGTGCCTCAGGCAGCTGAAGATATATCAAAATTAAATGTTTTTGAAACAGTATTAATGGGCAGAAAACCTCACAGCAGCTGGAAAGCCAGCAGAGAAGATAAGAAAATAACTGCTAAAGTAATTGGAGAGATGGGTCTGGAATCGATTGCTTTTAAGAATCTGAATGAGCTGAGCGGTGGTCAGAGACAGAAAGTTTTTATTGCCAGAGCAGCGGCGCAGAAAGCGGAACTGATTTTACTGGATGAGCCGACAAATAATCTTGATTTAAAACATCAATTAGAAATTTTTAATCTAATCAGAAAAGAAGTTAAAAACGGCAAAACAGCAATAGTCACAATGCATGATCTATCACTGGTCAGCCGTTTTAGTGACCGAATAATTATGCTTAAAAATGGAAAGGTTTTTTCCGATGGTAACCAAAACTCTTTATCAGCAGCTAAAATCAACTCTGTTTATGGGGTTGAAGTTAGCTTAAAAGAGCATAATGGTAAAAAGATAATAATACCAGAAAAAGTAGTCTAACTTTTAGATTTTGCCTGGAAAGTTGTAATAATTTTAATTGAGATAACCAAAATAGAGAGACCAGCAGTAATAATAATTGTCATACCAGGCAGTTGATAATTCAGCTGAGCACCGATAATACCAATATAGGCCCAGATAACAACCAGGGCAAAGGCTATATTTTTGTATTTATCTAAAATTTTAACTGCAATAGCCAGCCCGGTTAAGATACCAATAATTGCTGCGATATTGAGAAAGTTAGCAGGCCAGTTATCATTATAATAGACTAAGAGTGCCATGAAATTTGCAATTGAGGCTACTGTAACCCAGGCGGTATAGATACTAAAAGGCAGTTTAAGGCCGATATACTCTGAAAGAGAATAATTTTGATATTGATGCAGCCTCTTAAATATTTGGAAAAGCGATAAAGGCAGTATTAAAATTACTAACATTGATAAAGGAATAGAAAGATTATGCCAGAGATAAAGCCAGCTTCCATTAGCAATCGAAGCAATAATAAAATATGGCCCTGTAGAAAACTCCTGATTAATTTTACCTTTACCAACAAACTGATAAACTATAAAAATTATTAGCAGAGTATAAATTACTCCCCAGATGGAAAAGGTAAAGCCAGCAGGTGTAAATGGATTTTGATATAGATCAGATACTTCTCCACTTGAAATTCCATTAATCGGCAGGTAATTTGCCAGGAAATTGACAAAGATTGTAAGCAGTAAAAAGATTAAATTGGTTATTTTTAGAGTCATTTTATTTTTTTGCATTAACTCACCCCTCAAGTAAATTATTTAGAACCTATTTTTTTATATAAAACAGCCGCCGAAAAAGCTGTTATTGGTATAGTAATAATTAGTCCTACTGTACCTGCCAGACCTCTAATAATTTCTGTTGCTACTAAATCCATATTTACAAGCTCTATCCAGCCATCACTAAAATGATAAAAAAGTATAAATAAGGATAAAGAACTACCTGCATATGCTAAAATCAAAGTATTAGACATAGTTCCGATTATATCTCTCCCTACCTGTAGACCAATTTTATATAATTTAGCTGTAGATAAGCTTTTGCTGTTTTCCCAGGTACTTTCGGCAACTGAAGCAATGGACATTGCTACATCAGTTACTGCTCCCAGACTGCCAATAATTATTCCAGCAAAAAGAATTCCCTTTGGATCAAATTCAAGTTCTGACCCTATAAGTAGGCGGGCTTCTTCACTGCTTAACCCACTCAGCTCAACCAATTGGCCAAAAACATAAGCAAGTATACCAGCACAGATAACGCCAGCAGCAGTACCGATAATGGCAGCCAGTGATTTAACTGTAAGGCCACCAATTATTCCCTGAATAATTACAATTAAAACTAATGAAGTTAAAACTGCTGTCTGGATTGGAGCAGCTCCTTCGGCAATCTGTGGAATTAAATAAAAGAAAATAATTCCCATAGTTAAAAGAAGTGCTAATATAGTTCTAACCCCCTGTTTTTTAGCGATTATTAAGAGTAAAAGTAGAGTCAGAAGACCAAGATAAATCAGACCTCTCTCTCTTAGAAGATCCTGAAAATGAACTTCCACAAGCTCTCCATTTTCATAAAAAGCTGCCAGCAGAATTCTATCACCAGTTTCCAGCAGATGTTCACCATAGATACTGTTTCGCATAATATTATTTTCGATTTCCATTGTTTCGCCAGAATATTCTTCAGATGTAATTTCAACCTTTAAATTTTGTCTGTATTTTATTCGTCCTTCCTCAAAAGCCTCAGTTTCCACCTCTAAAATTTTGCCCTTTAAGGTTCCTTCTTCAAAGCTAATATTTTGATTAAATGGATCTTCAGTATCTGTTTGAGCAGAGATAACTGTGGTAAAAAGAATTAGAGAAATGCTGAATAATAGTAAAAGATAAAATAGTTTTTTCATTTTAAACCTCACTTTAATGAAATTTTATAGTAATAGGTAATATTTCTATACTTCTTTTTAACTTCTGTAAATCCTGCAAAAATACTATTATATTAGCACATTATCATGCTAAAGAACAAAAGAAATAATTTTGAAAAAATTTGCACAAAGCCCTTGCATAATTATTTAAAAGTAGTATAATGAAATTGAACCGACAGAGAGTGAGTAGCGGAGTTAACTATTAGGTCGGTGGATTATATTATTGGAACAAGTAGATGTGCAGCGAGTATGTTCCCTACTAAAATTATTAAAGGGGGCATTACTAATGAAAACCATTTTTAAGCACAAGCGCGCTCACAAGGATCACAAGGATCAGGTCAATGTTAACACCAAGTCTGATACCGACGCACATGTAAAATTAAAAGATAGCGCCTTAATGGATTACTACATGATGGGCGGCTATTAAAATCAAAGAGCAAGAATTAAGACACCGGGGCTTTTGCCCCGGTTTTTATTATTTACCCATAAAAGCATCGGATTATTCTTTTATAAAGATTATCAAAAAAAATTGCCCTAATTGTTTGACTTTTTTAAATTCCACTGCTATAATTATTTATGGAAGCGATTCCAAATTAATTTTTTTAACTTCTTTGGAAGCGGTTCCACAACAAAAAATTAAGGGGGATTAATTTTATGAAGAATTTACGTTCAGTTTTATCTTTATTATTAGTTTTATTATTAGTTTTTGGTATAAGCGCTGTCGGTTTAGCTCAGGAAGTTGAGTTAGAGTTTTTTCAGAACAAGCGGGAAGCTGTAGAAACTTTTGACAAATTAATTGAGAAATTTGAAGAAGAAAATCCTAATATCAATATTGAGCAAAATCATGTTCCTGATGCAGAAACAGTTTTAAAGTCAAGATTAGCAAGAAATAGAATACCTGATATCATGGGACTTGGTGGTAACTTCACTTATGGTCAGATAGCAGATGCTGGAATTTTAAAGAATTTCGATGATACTTCATATCTAAGTGATACCCAAACAGCTTATCGAGAAATGCTGCAGGATTTACATGATGGCAGCAGTAATTATGGAGTTCCATATACAGCAAATGCAAATACAGTTTTATACAATAAAGATAAGTTTGAGGAATTAGGACTGGATATTCCACAGACCTGGGATGAATTTATCGAAACAGCGGAAACTATTCAGGAAAATGATGGAACTCCTTTTTATCTAACATTTAAGGATGCCTGGACAATTATGGTACCCTGGAATTTCTTAGCAGCAAATCTGCATGGAGAAAACTTTATTGAAGAAAGAACAGAAAATGAAACTACTTTTAAATCCAGATATGAAGAAGTTTCAGAAAAATTATATAAATTATTAGATTATGGCCAGGATGATGTATTTGGTTTTGGTTATGATCAGGGAAATCAAGCTTTTGCCAATGGAGAATCATTTATGTATATTCAGGGTGTCTGGGCAATTAATCCTATTTTAGAATCAAATCCTGATTTAAACCTGGGAGCTTTTGCAATGCCAGTTGTTAATGATGCAGAAGAAAATATGCTAGTTTCTGGTGTAGATACTGTTCTGACAATGAATAAAAACACTGATCATCCTGAAGCGGCTGAAAAGTTCATTCAATTCTTACTTGAAGAAGAAAATGCACAATTCTATATTGATGAACAGATGACTTTCTCTGCAGTAGAAAATGTATTTCAGGAAGATCCAACAGTTGTTGATTTAAAGACATATTTTGAAAGTGGGAAGATTGCGCCTTTCCCTGATCATTACTATCCATCTGGAATGCAGGTTCCTAACTTAATTCAAGGTTTCCTACACGAAGGTGATGTGGAAGAATTCTTAAATACTCTTGATTCAGAATGGAATAAGGTACAGTCCAGATAAGAAGTTAAAGTCTTTAATATAGGAGTTCTTCTCAAAATGAGGAGGACTCCTTAATTATAGAAGGAGGAGAAAGTAATGAAAAAAACTTCATCCATATTTTACTGGATGACAATACCGGCATTTATACTATTTTTTGTTTTTCACACACTTCCGGCTCTACAGGGGATATTTTATAGTTTTACAGATTACATAGGATTTGGAGACTATGGTTTTGTTGGATTTAGAAATTTTATTAATCTATTGAATGATGGAAGAGCTTTTGATGCTTATATTTTCACATTTAAATTTGCTATTGTATCAACAATTATAGTAAATATACTGAGTTTATTAATTGCTTTAGGCTTAAATGCAAAAATTAAGTTTAAAGATACTTTTAGAGCAATTTATTTTGTTCCATATATGTTGAGTATATTAGTTGTTGGTTATATTTTTAATCATATTTTTACATTTATAGTTCCAGAAATTGGCCGCAACCTGGGGATAGATATTTTAAGCAAAAATATTTTAGGTAATATGGATTTAGCCTGGGTTGGAGTAGTTATTCTTGCTGTCTGGAATTCCAGTGGGTTTAATACTCTGTTATATCTATCTGGCTTACAAACAGTTCCAGATGAATTATATGAGGTAGCTAAAATAGATGGTGCAGGTAAATGGGATCAGTTTAAGCATATTACATTTCCGTTGATTGCTCCTTTTTTCACCATTAATATTGTTATTTCTATGCGCGGGTTTTTAATGGTTTTTGACCATATTATGGCTTTAACTCAGGGAGGACCTGGACGGGCAACAGAATCGATAACATTACTTATTTATAATGGTGGTTTTATGGGTGGAGAATTTGCCTATCAAACTGCAAATGCAGTTGTCTTTTTAATTGTAGTTTTATCTATTTCTTTATTCCAGATCAAAGTACTGCAGAAACGTGAGGTGGATTACTAATGAAAGAGAAAACAAATTGGTGGGCGACAGGTTTACTTCTTTTAGGATCATTTATTATAATAATTCCACTCTATATGGCTTTAATAGTTTCACTAAAAAACCCACAGCAGCTGGCAGAATCGATACTGGCCGTACCGGATACTTTTCAATTTCGTAATTATCTAGAAGCAATTAAACTGACTAATTATTTTCAGAGTTTAAAAAACAGTGCTTATGTTACTATTCCAACGGTGGCAATTGTATTGGTTGTTAATTCAATGGTTTCTTATGCTATAGCAAGAAATATGCATAAAAAATATTTTAAATTTCTATATTTCTATTTTATTAGTGCAATGTTTATACCATTTCCTTTAATTATGCTGCCTTTAGTTAAAGAAATGGCAATGATTAGCCTTGATAATCTTCATGGTCTTATATTATTATATATAGTATATGCCCTACCCTTAAATGTTTTTATTTATGTAGGTTATATAAAAACTCTACCAAAAAGTATAGAAGAAGCGGCTATAATAGATGGGGCAAATGTCTGGCAGATTTTTTGGAGGATTATATTTCCTGTACTTAAACCAATTAATGCCACAGTGGCAATTTTAACTGCTTTAAAGGCCTGGAATGACTTCTTATTACCATTATTGATGATTAGTGATCGTTCCAGTATGACATTACCCTTAGTTCAACATGTTTTTCAATCACAGTTTAGTACAGATTATAGTTTAGCTTTTGCTTCTTATATACTTGCATTACTCCCTATGCTATTGGTTTATATTATTGCACAAAAGAAAATAATCAGTGGAGTTATGAGGGGATCAGTGAAAGGATAATTAATAGTATGGCTAAAGATAAGGTTAATATTTATGATGTAGCAAAAAAAGCTGGAGTTGGGATTGGAACAGTTTCAAGAGTTCTTAATAACAGTCAAAAAGTTAAAGAAGAAACTAGAGATAAAGTCCTGGAAGTAATGAAAGAACTAAATTATCGTCCTAATAAGTTAGCACAGAATCTGGCAAGCCAAACTGCCAATGCGATTGCAGTTATTGTACCAACTTTTATTGATCATTATTTTGTCGAAGTATTAAAAGGAATTCAGGATGCTTTGGAGGAAGAAAAAATTGATTTAATATTATACAAGATTGATAAAGATGAAAAAATGATGGATAAGATTATGGATATAGTGCAGAGTAAAAAGGTAGATGGTATTGCAGCTGTGACAATGGATATTTCAAAGCACGATTATAAAGCATTATTAAAAGAGGATGTACCGGTAGTACTTGCAGATGAAAACACATCTGACTTTCATTCAATCTATTTGGATGATATTAAGGGTGCTGAAATGGCAATTAATTATCTGCTAAATTTGGGACATAAAAAGATTGCTTTTATAGATGGTTTAAAAGAAAGTCAGCATGGAAGTGATCGTCTTAAAGGTGTAAAAAAAGCTCTTGGATCAAAAAACCTGCAGCTGGCTTCTGAACTTTTAAAATTTGGAGATTTTCATACTGAAGACGGCTATCAATCAATGCAGGAGATCCTTTCCCTTCCGGAAGAAAAATGGCCGACAGCAGTTTTTGCCGCTTCTGACAATCAGGCAATCGGTGTCCTGCAGGCTATGGAAGAAAAAAAGCTCAAGGCTCCAGATGATATTGCAGTAGTCGGTTATGATAATATAGAATTGGCTAAATATCTAAAGATCACAACAATCTGGCAGCCCATGTATCAGTTAGGACACCTGACTATTGAAGTGCTGCTTAAAGCAATTAATGGAGAAATAGAAGGTAAATTCAGTAAAGAGTTAGAATTAAAATTACTGAAACGAGAAACTGCTTAAAATAATAACTTTTTTCTGATATGATATTATTTATAAATATAAAATAAATTGAAGAAAAGGTGTTTTTATGGATCACAAGAAGAAAAAATATTTATTAATTGCTTTAATTTATGTTGCTTTTATTTCCCTTGGCTTACCAGATGGGCTGCTCGGGGTTGCCTGGCCCGAGATGAGGGACAGTTTTTCTCTTCCCCTTGATGCGCTGGGGATAATCTTAATTGGTTCAACTACAGGTTATCTGCTTTCCAGTTTTTTTAATGGATTTTTTATGCGTAAAATTGGTGTGGCAGTTCTGCTTGCTTTAAGCTGTCTGGCTACAGCCTTAGCCTTAATAGGTTATACTCTTGTTCCTGTCTGGTGGCTTTTACCGCTGCTTGCTGTTCTGGCAGGCCTTGGGGCAGGAGCAATTGATGCCGGATTAAATACATATGTAGAAAAAAATTTTAATGAAGGTTTAATGCAGTGGCTGCATGCCAGCTTTGGAGTTGGAGTTACAATCGGACCAATAATTATGTCTTCGGCTATCAAATATTTTGACAGCTGGAGGGTTGGTTATTTGATTGTCGGTTCAGCCCAGATATTGCTGGCCCTGACCTTTGCCCTGACTCTGTCACTCTGGCAGGATCCAAAAAAGGCGAGTAAAGCAGCAGAGCAAAGTAATAAAAAACGTGGTAAAAATAAGCAGCAGGAGATAAAGATGTTTGAGACTCTCAAATATTTTCCGGCTCTTTTAAGTGTGTTATTATTTTTTATTTATACTGGAATTGAACTAACTCTCGGGCACTGGACTTTCACCCTTTTTACTGAATCAAGGGGAATAAGGACTTCAATAGCAGGTATTTGGGTAAGTGTCTACTGGGGTTCTTTTACAGTTGGTAGAATTCTGGCTGGGTTTTTAGCCTATAAGTTTTTGAGCAGGAAAATTGCCAAAAATGCAGCTTTTTTAGGCCTTTTTGGAAGTGCTTTAATAGCTATAAATTTAAGCAAGTGGTTGTCTCTGCTCGGTTTAGCTTTAACCGGAATTGCTATTGCTCCAATTTTTCCGGCTTTAATATCCAGCACTTCTTACAGAGTTGGGAAAGGACACACTGTCAATACAATTGGGATGCAGATCTCAGCTGCCGGCCTTGGAGGAGCTTTACTGCCTGGATTAGCAGGTGTGCTGGCAAATAATATTTCGCTGGAGATAATTCCAGTTTTTATAATCATATTATTTATTACATTTTTACTAATTAATAATCTGATTACTAAGCTTAGTAGTCAGGCTGCTAAAAATGCAGCATAATTAATATATATTAATGACAATGGAGGTATAACAATGAATAAAAAATGGTGGAAAGAAGCGGTAGTTTATCAGATTTATCCCCGCAGTTTTAAAGACAGCAACGGTGATGGAATTGGAGATTTAAGAGGAATTATAGAAAAAATAGATTATTTAGATGAACTTGGAGTAGATGCAGTCTGGTTAAATCCGGTTTATCAGTCCCCCAATGATGACAATGGTTATGATATTAGTGATTATAAAGCTATTATGGATGAGTTTGGGACAATGGAAGATTTAGAGGAATTGATGGTTTTACTGCACGAGCGAGACATTAAATTGATTATGGATCTGGTGATCAATCACAGTTCTGATGAACATCAGTGGTTTGAAGAATCCCGCAAAAGCAAAGATAATCCCTATCGTGATTATTATATCTGGAAAGACGGCAAAAATGATGGACCTCCCAATAACTGGAAGGCATTTTTTGGCGGCTCTGCCTGGAAGTATGATGAAAATACTGATCAATATTATCTGCATCTTTTCTCACCCAAACAACCAGATTTAAACTGGGAGAATCCTGAAGTTCGAAATGATCTTTATGAGATGATTAACTGGTGGCTTGAAAAAGGTATAGATGGCTTTAGACTTGATGTAATTAATTTAATTTCTAAAGATCAGCGTTTTCCTGACGGTGAGCAGGATGGACTTGCAGGACACGAATATTTTGCCAATGGTCCTCGAGTGCATGAATTTATCCAGGAGATGGCCGAGGAAACATATAATAATTATGATGCAATGACAGTGGGTGAAACTCCTTTTGTGGATAAAGATGAAGCACTAAAATTTGTCAAAGAAGAAAGAAAAGAATTCTCAATGGTAATTCCCTTTGAGCATCTTGAATTTGACCGCAAAGAGGGCTGGGAGAAGATAACTGAATGGGATCTAAAAGAGCTCAAGGATTTAATGAGTGAGTGGCAGTATAAGCTGCAGGAAAATAACGGCTGGACCAGTCTCTATTTCTGCAACCATGATCAGCCCAGAATCGTCTCTCGTTATGGAGATGATGGCAAGTATCGAAAAGAGTCAGCTAAGCTTCTGGGAACAATGCTGCACACCCTAAGAGGAACTCCGTTTATCTATCAGGGTGAAGAAATTGGGATGACAAATATTAGTTTTGAATCCTTAGATGATTTTGATGATATTGAAACTCGTGGTTATATTAAGGATGTTCAGGAAAAGGGAGAGTTGAGTGAAGAAGAAATTTTAGAAATTGCTAATTACCGAACCAGAGATAATGCCCGCACACCGATGCACTGGGATGGCAGTAAATATGCTGGTTTTTCTGAGGCTGAGCCGTGGTTGAAAATGAACAAAAACTATCCTGAGATCAATGTAAAAGAAGATTTGGCATCTGAGGATTCAGTTTTTGAATATTATAAGCAGATGATTGCTCTGCGCAAAGAATATTCAGTTTTTGCCTACGGTAAATATGATATTTTACTTGAAGAAGATCAGGATATTTATGCCTATCAGAGGTTGGGAGAAGATAATAATCTGCTTGTGCTTTTAAACTTCAGTGAAAATGAAGTGGACTATGATTTGAGTTCTGAAGTAGAAATTGAAAAAGCAGAATTGATCTTAAATAATTATCAAAATGAAGCTGATTTTAAAGTTCAGGCCAGTTTAAGACCTTATGAAGCGAGAGTTTATCTCTATTAATAAACAAAATAAGGAAACCAAAGTTAATTTTGCTTGACTTTAAAATCAAATAGATATATCATTAATGTAAGAATAGTCGCACAACTCCGAGTGTATTTAAGCTAAGATGAATAGTTATGCTTAATACACCGATAGGGTTTAGAGGGAAACCTTTGGGCCTCCCGGAATGGAAAGGAGTGATCGATTTGGATTGCATTAATTTTAATCCGCCCTAAAACTTCCGGTAATGCTGCCGGGAGTTATTTTTTTGAGCATATTTTTAGTTTTTCGAGCTTATGATTAGATTTAACCAGAAAAAAATATATGTAAATCAAAATAGGGGGATTACTATGTCAATTAAGAAAATTTTATTATCATTATTAATATTAATGCTGATTTTTAGCTCAGCTGCGGCTGCTCAGGAAGTTTTAACAATGGCCACTACAACAAGTACCGAGAATTCAGGTCTGCTGGATGAGTTAATTCCACCATTTGAAGAAAAATTTGATGTGCGGGTTGATGTCGTAGCAGTTGGAACCGGTGCAGCTATAGAGCTCGGCCGTAATGGGGATGCAGATATTATTTTTGTCCATGCACGAGAAGCAGAAGATGAATTTGTAGCCAGCGGCTATGGAGTTAACAGAAGAGATGTAATGTATAATGACTTTGTCATTTTAGGGCCACCATCAGATCCAGCAGATATTAAAGAGACAGAAACTGCAGTTGAGGCTTTTCAGAAAATTAAAGAGGAAGAAGCAGAATTTGTTTCTCGTGGTGATGATTCAGGCACTAATAAGAAAGAACTATCTATCTGGGATAGTGCTGAGATAGCTCCAGAAGGCAGCTGGTATTTAGAAAGCGGTCAGGGAATGGGACCCAGTATTAATATGGCCAATGAGCGTCAGGCATACATTTTAGCTGACAGAGGAACATATTTAGCTTACAGTGGGGATGTTGAACTGGAAATTGTAAATAGTGGAGATCCTGAGCTCTTTAATCCTTATGGAATCATTCCAATTAATCCCGCCTATCATACACATGTAAACTACCAGCTGGCAATGGCCTTTACCGGCTATGTAACTTCTCAGCAGGGGCAGCAGATAATTGATAATTATATGCAGTATGATGAACAGTTATTTTACCCTTCCGCAATTAAAGCAGAAGATTTAGAAGAGTAAAAATAAATTTAAAAAACTCAGCTGGCTGCAGTTCTAATCTGCAGCTGGCTAATCTAATTTTGATATTCAGGAGGAAAAATGTGGACTATTATACTGATGCAATAATCAGAGCTCTACAGCTAATAATCAACCTTGATCCAGAAGTTATCCAGGTAGTTACAACTTCACTTAAAATTTCTATCTCATCAACTTTAATAGCTTCAATTATTTCTATTCCACTGGCAATTTTAATTGCCCGGAATAAATTTAAAAGCAAGAAATTTATTAATATTATTTTAAACACATTGCTCAGCTTGCCCACAGTTGTGATCGGTATTTTTGTTTACTCACTTATATCACGCAGAGGAGTTTTAGGAGAGCTGGATCTGCTTTTTACACCAATTGGAATTATAATGGGGCAGGTAATACTGATCATACCTTTAATAACTGCTCTGATTAGAAATGTTATATTTTCAATGGATGAAAAACTTTACAAAACAGCAACTTCAATGGGGGCCAGCCGCAGCCAGAAGTTTAAGCTTTTAATTTTAGAAGCTAGATATGGAATTATTGGTGCTGTGATTGCTGGATTTGGTAGAGTTTTAGGAGAGATTGGAGTTTCCATGATGCTGGGTGGAAATATAAAAGGAGTTACCAGAACTATAACAACTGCTATGTCTCTGGAAACAAATAAAGGCCGCTTTGCTTTTGCCCTGGCATTAGGAATTATTCTCTTATCGCTTTCATTTTTAATTAATTTTGTTACTTATTTTCTGCAGGAGGGAAAAAATTATGCCAGAAGATAAAATTATTGAAGTTAAAAAGATTAAAAAGGTCTGCAGGGATAAGACTATTTTAGATATCGATCAGTTTTCAGTTTTAAAAAATAAGTTTAATTTTATTATTGGCGGTAATGGCAGTGGTAAAACTTCTCTTTTAAATATTTTAAGTCTGGTTGACCAGGATTATCAGGGAGAACTTTTCTATAAAGGCCGGTTAGTAAAAAAAGATCAGCAGAATTTAGAACTCAGGCGCAAACTTTCTGTAATCTGGCAGGATCCTTATCTTTACCGCGGTAATGTTTTTTATAATATTGCATTACCTTTAAAACTAAGAGATATTGATCAGGAAATAATCAACAAAAAAGTAAAAGAGATAGCATCCAGACTTGAAATAACTGACCTGCTGGAACAGTCAGCTCATACTCTTTCTGGAGGAGAAAGACAAAAAACTTCAATTGCTAGAGCTTTGATTTCAGATCCCGAGATTTTATTTGTAGATGAAGCAACTACAAATTTAGATGAAGAAAGCATTCAATTTTTTAATTCTCATTTTGCTGATCTGGTGACCGATGAGATGACTGTGGTGATGGTCAGTCATGACAGGAGGCAGATTAAACAGCTTGCAGACCAGATAACTTTACTTAAAGCTGGAGAAGTAGAAATAACTAAAGCTATAAATAATTTCAATTTTGAATTATTTGGTGCAGGAATCGAATCCCCAATAGCAGAATTAGTATAGTATAGAGGTGAAGAAAATGAAAAAAATCCTATTAAAAAATGCCAAGGTTGTTGATGATAAAGGTATCAGAAAGTCAGATTTAGTTATTGAGGGAGAAAAAATTGCTGCTGAAGAAAAGCGTGGTTTTTTTGAAGCAGATGAACAAAAAGGAGAATTTAAAGTAATTGATCTTGCTGGTAAATATCTATTTCCGGGGATTATAGATGCCCATACCCACTATTCACTCCACTCTCGAGGGACTGTAACTGCAGATGATTTTTATCAGGGTAGTATTGCTGCAGCAGCCGGAGGAGTAACAACTGTTATTGACTATATTGATTTTCCAGAAGATGGAAACTTCAAAAAATCAGTTGCTGAAAGAAAAAAGGAAGCTCAGGATTCAATTATAGATTATAATTTTCATCAGGTAGTTCAGAAATTCAACTCTAAAATTTCAGAGAATTTAGCCGATTTAAAGGAACTGGGTCTGGCAAGTATTAAGCTTTTTACTACCTATAAAGATGTTGGTTATATGATAGAAAGGGATAAATGGTCTGAATTATTTAAACGCTTAAAAGAGATTGAAATTTTACCCCAGGTACATGCTGAAGATGATGATTTAATCCAGGATTTAAAAGCCGCCTACAGCAAAAGAAATTTAATAGAGCCCAGATACCATCCTTCCATTAGACCTGCAGCTGCGGAAGCACTAGCAGTTAAAGATATGGGGGAAGAGGCTCTGAAAGCTGATATTCCACTCTATATTGTTCATCTGTCTTCTGCAGAAGGACTGGAAGCTGTTAGAGAATTAAGAGCAGTGAAAGCTCAAATTTATGCAGAAACAACTCCTCATTATTTAATGCTTGATAATTCATATTTAACCCGTGAGGATGCCCAGCTATTTTTAATGACACCACCACTGAGAAATAAATATGATAACCAAATTCTATGGGAGGGCATCAGTCAGAGTGAGTTTCAGGTTGTAGCAACTGATCACTGTGCTTTTAATAAAGAAAAAAAAATGCAGTCAGATTCCAGCCTGGAAATTTTGCCGGGAATACCGGGAACCGAAACTTTATTGTCCTTGATTTACAGTTCAGGAGTTAGAAATAATCGAATTACAATTAGAGAAATGGTAGAGCTGCTTTCGATTAATCCAGCTAAAATATTCGGACTCTACCCGGAAAAAGGTTCGCTTGAGCCGGGAACTGATGCGGATCTAACAGTTTTTGATCCAAATGTAGAGAAAAAATTAACTGCAGAAAACTTACATTCTGCAGCTGAGTACAGTCCTTATCAGGATTTTACAGTTAAGGGATATCCGGTTATGACATTTAGACGCGGCGAGCTGATTTTTGATAATAAACTGCGGGCAGAAAAGGGAAGCGGTAGATTTATTTTTGCCCACAGCTCAAGTCTTCTGTAGTACCATTTTTATCGAGGCGCTGCTGATTCATTTTTACTGATAATTTGCAGAGGCCTTCGTTAATTAACTGTTCTTCCAACAAAATATCTTCCGGGACTTTTAAGGGCACTTCAGTAAAATCCCAGATAGCTTTAATTCCGGCCGCTGCCAGGCGGTCGGTTATTTTTTGTGCTGCAGCTCCAGGAACAGTTAAGGCTGCTACATCAACTTTATTATTCTGCAGGAAATTTTCTAAGTTATTAACACTCTGGATTTCTATATCATTGATTACCAGCCCAATTAACTTTGGATTTTTATCAAAGATAGAAATCAATTTATAACCTCTTTCAGTGTAACCTTTGTTATAAGCTAAGGCCTGGCCGAGATGTCCGGCTCCAATAATAATTACTTTCTTTTTATAATTAAAGCCCATAATAATACTTATCTGCTGGAAAAGATAGTAGACATCATATCCATAACTTTTACGACCAAAAGTTCCAAAATAACTTAGATCTTTACGAATCAAAGAGCTGCTAAAACCTGTTAACTCGGCCAATTCTTCCGAAGAAATATATTCTTTGGTTGAACTCTGCAAATTTTTCAGATGCTGATAATATACCGGTAGACGGCTGATTATTATATCCTGTCTCTTATACACATC
>QBLP01000025.1 GCA_003070825.1 Halanaerobium sp.
GAATTTTTATGAGTGCAAAAAAAGAATACTACAGAATTAAAGCAGAAAATTTAATTAGAAATTTTGAGAAAAGAAATATTGAAGGTTTTTATGTAAAAGATTCAAAAGCAGCCAGAGCAAAAGTGCTTGAACTAATCAAAGAAAGGTCATCAGTCTCCTGGGGAGGCTCGACGACTCTTGCTGAAATTGGAGTTTTTGATAAGTTAAAAGCTGGAGATTATAAGTTGCTAGATCGGTCAACTGCCAGCAACTCAGCCGAAAAAGATAAGATTTATCATCAAGCTTTAAGTGCTGACTACTACTTAATGAGTTCAAATGCAATTACTCAAGCCGGAGAGCTGGTAAATGTTGATGGTAACGGCAACCGACTGGCAGCATTAATTTATGGTCCCAAAAATGTGATTATCGTAGCTGGAATGAACAAAGTTACAGTTGATCAGGAAAGTGCAATTAAAAGAGTCCGCAACCAGGCAGCCCCTGCCAATTCTGTTCGACTGAATCAAAAAACTCCCTGTGCTAAAACCGGTTACTGCAGCAGCTGTCAGATAGATGACACTATCTGCTGTCAGACTGTTATTACCCGACGTTCCCGCCAGGATGGTAGAATTAAAGTTATTCTGGTTGGCGAAGAGCTGGGATTTTAGAATGTTAATCTATTTACAGTAATAGATGAGTAATTGTGTTAAGTTTAGTATAGTTATGGGAGGTGTTCTTAATGAATCAAACAATAGATAAACTTTATAATAGTCCAGATGATAAAAATATAGAAGATAATTTTCAATTTATCTTATTTGGTGGTACAGGCGATCTGGCACATAATAAAATCATTCCTGCTTTTTATAATTTAGCAGCCAAAGATATACTGCCGGATCATTACACAATAATAGCTACCGGCCGCCGTTATGACAACAAAAATGAATATCTTAACAATTTATATGCTTCACTTGAAAATAAAAAAGAAAAAATAGATAACCGGATCTGGCAGTCACTTACAGATCATATTGAATATTTTCAGCTCTCTTTTAAAGAACCAAATGACTTTGAAAGGCTCCGCCAGAGACTTTTAGAGAAATCTAAAAACGAAAAAATCTCTAATCGTATTTTCTATCTGGCGACTGCACCAAAGTTTTTTGCTGAAATTGCAGAAAATTTAAAGGAATACAATCTTTTAAATGCTGGTTTTGAGCACAGTGACTCCAGACTGGTAATTGAAAAACCCTTTGGTCATGATTTTGAGTCAGCTCAAAAATTAAATAATACCCTCAGCAATATTTTTTCTGAAAAAAACATCTTTAGAATTGACCACTATCTGGGTAAAGAAATGATTCAAAATATCATGGTTATCAGATTAAGCAATCCAATTTTTAGAGCACTCTGGAATAAGGAACACATCGACAATATTCAGATTTATTTAAATGAATCAGAAGGTGTTAAAGATCGCGGTAAATACTATGATGATACCGGAGTAATCAAAGATATGTTTCAAAATCATATCCTCCAGGTTTTATCATTAATAGCAATGGAAGAACCGAAAAATCTTAGTGCTGAAGAAATCTCTGCGAAAAAGGTTGAAGTTTTCAAAGAACTTGCTGACAATGATTTAAGTGATATAGATAAACACATTGTCCGAGGACAGTATGATTCAAATACTTTAAATGGCGAAAAGATCAAAGCCTATCGCGAAGAAGATCAAATTGATCCCAACTCTCAGACAGCTACCTTTATGGCACTTAAATTATTTTTAAATAATGAGCGCTGGCGTGATGTCCCAATTTACCTTAAATCTGGCAAAAGATTAAATAAAAAAGAAGCTGCAATTGCAGTCGAATTTAAAGATGATTTTCATTCTTCCTATCTTAAGAACCAGAACCTGGCCAGTAATCTGCTGCTGATTAAAATTCAGCCTGAGGAAGGTGTTTCTTTAAGGTTTAACACCCGCAAACCGGCCAGTAATAATAAGATCATTCCGGTTGAAATGGAATTCTGTCAGAGCTGTCAGCAGTTTTTCAACTCACCTGAAAATTATGAGGGCTTAATCTATGATATGATAGCTGGTGACAAAACACTATTTACCAGCTGGAAAGAGGTATCTTACTCCTGGAAGTTTATCGATAAAATCCAGCAGAAATGTGTAGATGAGAATATTGAATTGCATCAATATCCAGCTTTAAGTGAAGGGCCTGAAGCAGCTGATAGACTCCTGGAAGCAGATGGTCGGAGCTGGCTGGATAACGAATAAGATTAAAAAATAATTAAGACATTTTTCAATCAACTTAATTCCACTAATCTAAGGGGGATTTTTTATGTATGATATCTCAATGACAATCAGAAAAAATATGTTAGTATATAAAGGTAAAGATGAGATCAGGCCCCGGTTGAGTACTGTTAGGGATTTCTCTCAGGGAGATGCCCACGAATCCGAGCTGCAGATGAATGTCCACACTGGAACTCATGTGGACGCTCCTCTGCACATGCTGGAAGACGGTGAAAATGCCAATCTCTTTTTTGCTGAGAATCCATTTTACAGAGCTCAGCTGATAGATCTGACTGAGCTGGAGGAAAAAATCACTGCTGAAGATTTAAAAGAATATAATATTGAAGAAAATTCATTTTTAATTTTAAAAACCAAAAACTCTCAGCCCGGATTTCTGGAAAAAACTCCAGAGAAATTTATATACTTAGCCGAAAGCGGAGCCGACTACCTGATTGACAAAAAAATCAAAGGAGTCGGAATTGATACCAACGGCATAGAAAGGGCTCAATCCGAGCATCCAACTCACAAAAAACTGCTGCGAGAAAAAATTATGATTTTAGAGGGACTGCGTTTGAATGAAGTCCCGGCAGGTGAATATATCCTGCTGCTTTCTCTCTTAAAAATTGCAGAAAGTGATGGACTGCCTGGTAGAGCTTATTTGTTTGAGCAGGGAGAAATCGAAACCATGCTTAAGTTATTCAAATAGATTATTAAAGTTAGGATTTTAAGGAGGTAGTTATAAATGAAAAAATATGAGATTGGACTGATCGGGCTTTCAGTAATGGGGCAGAATCTTGCTCTTAATATTGCCCGCAATCACTCGATTGCAGTTTATAATCGTACAGAAAGCAAAACCAGAGCTTTTATGAAAGATAAAGTGAAAAATCAGGATCTTAAAGCAGCTTATGAGCTGGAGGATTTTGTTGCTTCATTAGAAAAGCCGCGCAAAATTATGCTGATGATCAAAGCCGGAAAACCTGTAGACTTAGTTATTGACAGCCTGCTCCCCTATTTAGAAGCAGGTGATATAATTATTGATGGTGGGAATTCTCATTTTGATGATACAAACAGAAGATTAAATAATCTCAAAGAAAAAGATATCCGCTATCTTGGTGTAGGTATTAGTGGTGGTGAATATGGTGCTCTTCACGGACCATCGATTATGCCCGGAGGTAATGAAAAAGCTTACGCCGAAGTTTCAGAAATCATGGAAGATGCAGCTGCCCAGACTGAAAAAGGTGCCTGTGTCAGCTATTTAGGACCAAATTCGGCCGGCCATTATGTCAAAATGGTTCACAATGGTATCGAATATGGTATCATGGAGGTTCTGGCTGAAATTTATGATTATATGCGTAAAGTCCTGCAGCTTAAGCCAGAAGAAATGGGAGATATTTTTGCTGAATGGAATCAGGAATTTGATTCCTATCTGGTAGAAATCACTGCTAAAATCATGAAAAAAGATGACCCTAAAACAGGCAGAAAGCTAATTGATTTAATTCTGGATAAAGCCAAACACAAAGGCACTGGTAAATGGAGTGTTCAGAGTGCTTTAGATCTCGGTACTGCAGTCCCAACAATTAATGCCGGGGTTAATGCTCGTTTAATGTCCGCAATCAAAAGCGAAAGAGTCGAAAATGCAGCTCAGTTTGCAGATGACACCAGAGCTGTAGTCAGTAAAGACGAAATGCTGCCGGCGCTTAAATCAGCTCTCTATTTTGCTTCAGTAATTGCTTATGCAGAAGGCTTTAAACTCTTAAAAACAGCTTCAGAAGAATATAATTATCAGCTGAATTATAAAGAGATTGCCCGCATCTGGGAAGATGGCTGTATAATTCGCTCCGGACTCTTAGAGCCAATTCAGGCAGCATTTGCTGATGATATGCAGTTAAAAACTTTAATCACAGCTCACCAGTTTAAAACTCAACTTAATGCAGCTGCGGAAGAAATTGAAAAACTAATAACAACTGCAGCCCAATCAGGTTTACCCTTAACAGCAGTTCATTCTGCGCTGGATTATTTTAACAGCTTAAAATCGGAAGAACTTCCTGCCAATCTAATCCAGGCCCAGCGCGACTTTTTTGGTGCTCATACCTACCAGCGCCGGGATGAAGAAGGGATTTTCCACACCGAGTGGGAATAATAAATTTTGAACCAAATAAATTTTGAACCAGGTCCAAAACGATTGTTTTGGACCTGGTTCAGATGAATAATTTCACAAATATATAATAAAAAAGTGCAGATCTTTAATTTTTTAAGCCCTGCACTTTTTTTAGTTAAATTCTACCATTCCCTGAATCACTTAAGTCAATCAATCCTTCTGGATAAGGTTTGAAGATGGTCTGAGGCATTAAATACTCTACTTTAAACCTGATAATCCAGGACCTAAGAAGTGCCAGCGGTAAGGAAAATGGAACTTTATCATTCCTAAAATCTTTCAGAGTCTCTAAAAAATATTCCCGTTCATCTCTACTGATATCAGAAGAAACATAACCAAAAATATGCTGCAGCATATTTACTCGTTTACCTGTGTCAGGCAGCACATTCAAAGTTTCCAGCATCTGCTCCCTATATTTATGCATCGTCTCTTCGGTCTTTCCTTTTTCATGGGCAGCAACTATTCTCCCCAGCTTATTTAATCCATTCTGATTATAAGACATTATTAAATATTTATTATTACTGTGAAAATCAATTAAATCTTTAATCTTCCCACCCTCAATCACATGCCGTAGATCGGCCAGCAAAAATATCTTAATCAAAAAATTTTCTCTCAGCTTGAAGTTTTTAAGTCGACCTTCATTCTCAATAACTAGAGAAGGAAAATTCTGGGCCAGATTGTCTGTAAAATAGCCGGCTCTTTTCTCTCCCAGCGCAGGCACTTTACCTGCCTTGGGATAAACTTTTGAATCATTTGTCCCACAGGATGGTGAGCGGTTTTTGGCAATAAACCCCTCAATTTCTTCCTCATTTAAATCAGAAACAAGCTTTTCAAGATAGCTGTCCATCTTTTCTGTATGGTCTTCTCCTGTCATAGAATCTACAAGCCGATATTCAGAGTCTTTTTTAATTAAGCGCACAGAGTTGCGGGGAACTCCAAGTCCAATCTCAACTTCAGGACAGATTTTAATATAATTAACATGTTTTTCTAAAGCACGAACAAATTTATCAGGAATACTATCACCATTATAGCGGCATTTACAGTATTCCAGGCATTTACTTAAAATAAGATTGGGTTTTTTAAATTCTCTCAAAATAAATCACTCCTGTTTCTATCTTTATTTTTTAGGAAACCAGGGAAAAAATATATTTGTTTTTTCCGCATATTCTTGATATTCCTCATCATCAGCATAGCGTTTTTCTAAAAGTGGTACTCCCGAAACAAAACGCAGCAGATAGGTCATAATTATTGGACTGAAGATGAATATCCAGCCTCCACTTACTGCCAGGGCAATAATATAATAACCCCACCAGACCGCAGCATCACCAAAATAATTGGGATGGCGGGTATACTTCCAAACCCCTTCTTTCATTACATGTCCATCTTTTTCTGAAGCAGGTTTGGATTTAAAATCTTTTAGCTGTTTATCACCAGCTGCCTCAAAAGCAAAACCTATTCCCCAGACAAATAGACCAATAAAATCAATTATTTTCAAACTGTGATAAGGAGCAGAAATAATCTTAATTATAGGAGTAGAAATTATAAATAATAGGACTCCCTGAAGCATAAAAACTCTTAAAAATGATTTTAGATAAAAATTATCCCATTCTTCTCTCCATTTTGCATAACGAAAATCTTCACCCTTACCAAGATTACGTTTGAAAATATGGTAACTTAATCTCAAACCCCAGATTGTTACCAAAAAAGTAATGATAAAAGATCTAAGATTATAATTATTTGTTAAATAAAGGGCCATATTTGCGGTATAGACATAACCCAGGCCCCAGCCAATATCAACAATGGAGTTATCTTTTTTTAAAACAGCAATCACAAAGAATATTGAAAAATAAAGCAGGATTAAAAGAAATAACTGGAAATAAATTGAGTTCAACATTTTAACATCCCCTCATTTCTGATCTGTAAATAGTGATCAGATTATTTTTCCAACAAAGCTACAGCGGTACTTCCTCTCCCGGCATTCATCGCCACAATCGGAGAAATTGGTTCCAAAAATTCTACCTCTATATCCAATAATTCTCTAAAACTTTCCAGATACCTTTTTGCCCGCTCAAGATCATCTCCATGGACAACTGCAAAGCGTTTGATTCCGTTTTCGCTTTGATGATCTTCTAAAATAGATTTTATCTTTTTAAAATTACCCTTTTTACTGAAAGCGGTGGCAAAAGCTATCCCATTACCTTCGCGATCAATTGAAATAATCGGTTTTAAGTTAAGAAATCCGGCCAGTTTCCCTTTCAGCGGACTGACCCGACCGCCACGAACCATATATTTAAAATCACTTACACTGACATAAATGTAGAGCTTTTCTCTAATTGATTTTAGATAGCTTACAGCCTCCTCAAAACTTTTCCCTGCTTCTATCTTTTCAACTGCTTCCATAACTAAGAGGCCTTCAGCGCCAGAGTTTGTTTTGGAGTCAATAACTTCAATTTTGAGCTCCTCATTTTCTTTTTTAACATTTTCTGCTGCTTTAGTTAGATTATCATAGGTTCCGCTCATTTTTGCCGAGACGGTAATTGCAATAATCGAATCATAATGTTCTGCCAGATAATTAAGCTGATCTTCAATTTTTTTTACAGCCGGCTGCGCAGAAGATGGATACTCCTCCGCTTCATCAATAATGTCAAAAAAGTTTTTGCTGTCTATTGTTACTTTATCTAAATAGTTGGTGCCAGCAAGCAGTATATTTAAGGGCAGCAGATGAACCTGATGCTGATCACGATATTCTTCCGGAAAATCTGCAATTGAATCTGTCAGCACTGCAATCTCAGTTTTTCTATTATATTTAACTGCCTGCTGCAGAAGCATGTCATCAGCCTTCTGGTCTAAAATTGTAGCAAATTTATTTAATTTAATAAAAAATTCAGGTGGATTACTGGTATGAATATGAACCCTCAGCTTGCTTCTGTCACCGGCCACAATCAAAGAATCGCCGAGATCAGAGAGCTTTTCTCTCAGTGCAGGAATTTCTATTTCCAGGTTTTCAAGATAGGCTTCTGTACAGTAGCGGTATTTAATCTCCGTTTCTTTACCAATCTCTTCTTCCTGAGCAATCTCAATTTTTGCTGTAGAATTAATTTTTAAGTCTTTTAAATCACCAGTTTTGATAAACCCTACAATTCCTTCTAAAAAAAGTACAAAAGCCTGAGCTCCAGAATCAACCACATCCGCTTCTCTTAAAACTGCAAGCTGGTTTTTAGTATTTTCCAGAGAACTGGAAGCACTTATTAGAGATTCCTCCATCACTTCTGCAAAGTCACTGCTCCTATTTTTTAATTTTTTTAAGGAATCCGCCCAGTCTTTCATCACTGTCAGAATTGTCCCTTCAACAGGATTATTAATTCCCTGGTAGGTATAATTGACTGCATTATCTACTGCCTGGGCAAATTTGCTGACATTAACACTTTCAGCACGATCAATACTATTTTTTAAACCATTGATAAACTGGGCAAAAATAATCCCTGAATTACCAATAGCCCCTCTTAAAGCCGCATCCCCCATGGAATTTAAAGTTACCGTTAAAGAATCATCCTTTACTGCTTCACTTCCAACAATACTCAGAGTTCGTGACAGATTACTTCCGGTATCTCCATCTGCAACCGGAAATAAGTTGATTCTATTTAATTCCTTTTTATTGGCAATAACTTCTTTTGCTCCAGATAAAAAAGCATAATATAATCTTTTTCCATCAAGATAGGTTATTTTCATACCGATCTCCTCCTGCGTACTCAAATTAATAATCTTTACTGTTAAATTTATTATATCCTTAAATGCTAAAAATTGAAAGTTATTTGAAGACAAATTTTTAAAAAATTTAAAATTTGACTTGACATTAGATGAGTATCTAATTATAATATAGTTAGAAGTTAATCAAAAGGAGATGTTTTTGATGGGTTCGAAAAAATATCAGCTTGACAGATCAATAATTTATGAGTTTTTATTGAGTCTTTTTCGTCTGGAAAATGATGAAGGCATGAAACTTAAACAGCTTGACCTGGAGAAAGAAATTAAGTTGGAGAAGGAAATTGTTAACTGGGTCGAGGATAAACTTACAAAAATTCCAGAAACAAAAAGAAATTTAATCGCCAAATATTTCAATGAAGAAAGTTATTTTGGGCTCTGTCTTGTTTCCGAAATACCAGAGCTTGAACTGACAACTATTGAAGAATATTTAGCATATCTAAAAACAAAAGAACCAGCAGATTTTATCAGGAGATTTACTCAGTCAGGCTACGGCCCCGCTCCTTCAGAAAATATTGATCTAAAAAAAGTTGAGAAGCTTATTAACAGCGAAAAAGAGGCTGCAAAATTTGTAAATGATAAGATTAATTTAGCCTCTGATCAAAAATGGAATTTACTTCAGTTCTATTTTAATCCGGAAACAATGAAGGAAGAATTTATCGGTCTGCTTGAATGGTATTATGAAGAGCTGTTTAAGGAAGATCAGGACTGGATAAGTGATAAATCAGCGAAGATTAACGATACTTATCAGGAAAATTTAAACCGCTATGGAGAAAAATATTTAAAAAACATCCTAGAAAAATTAATAGATGAACCATTAAGCGCAGAAGAAAACTATATTGCTTTTTCTTATTTTTACGAAACTTCTCTTTTAAACAGCAGCACCAAAAATGGAGGCAATTTTTATTTGATCGGATTTCGATTCCCGGAGATCTTTGCCGCCGATGAGGAAGGGATTTTGGGAAGTCTGGAAATATTCAAAGCCCTGGCAGATGAAACAAGGTTAAACATCATTTCCCTTCTGGGAGAGAAAACTATGTACGGTAATGAGATAGCTGAAAAATTAAATCTAACTAATGCTACTATCTCTCACCATGTCAGCAAATTATTGATGAACAACATTATTCAGGCCCACAAAGAAGATAATAAATTATATTTTCAATTAAACAAAAAAAATTTCAAAAAAACAATTTTAAAGTCTATTGACAATCTAATCTAATTTTTTTAAAACAATGTTAGATGAATGTCTAAAGTATCTAAGTTAGAAGTTAGTCTTAATTAAAAAGGAGGGTCCAAAATGACTCTTAAGCAAAAAAATCTTAAACTCAGCCATTCCGGCCACTTTGTTCTTAATCTATGTATCTATTTCTTTATGAGTACTGTAATCTATTATCTTTTAAGCTCCAATATTAATCTAGCTAAACTATCTCTGATCTTAGCTTTATTTATTCTGAGCTTCATCTTTAGTGCCAGAAAATCTGAGATAATTATTCAGAAATTCAAACTAAAAAATACGCTTATATTTACTAAATCTACTCTGGCACTGATTACATTTACTGCAGCTCTGCTAATCTATAATAGTTTTACTTTGAATACAGCAGCTTTTTATCTGCTTGTTCTGAGTACTGCACCTGTCTATGGAGTTTTAAACAGAGCTTACTGTAGTTATTATCAAAAATCTAAAAGACGAAATAATCACCAGAAAATTAAAGAAATAATCCTTCAGCACAATTTAGAAAAATTATTAATTGTAATTCTGGCAGTTAGTATTGTTAATATAATTGAATTAAATACTATTCCCGTCATTCTTTCGATAACTGCAGTCTATTATCTGCTCTCAGCCTATATCAATACCTTTCAGGAAATATAGACTGAAAAATTATCAGGTAAAATTTAATTTAAAGAATAAAATTCCGGTCAGGCTTTTAGCTGACCGGAATTTTTGTTTATCTATAACTTTGTGAAAATAATCTCCTGTACCAGGTTCAAAACGGCTGTTTTGAACCTGGTTTAAATAATTATGCACTTTTTATTTCTGCAAGTTCCTCACTTATTCTTGATAAATTTTTGCCATAACGCAGATCATCTCTTAAATCAGTCAGAACCTTATCCAAAACCTTCAATTCCTGCATTAATTCCTTTTCTTCTGCAGTTGTATCGATAATATCTTTGATTCCACCATTATTAATGATAATTCTTTTATCGCCCATTAAAGCCAGAATTGGATCATGGGTGGCCATCAGCACAATTTTTTCCTCTCCCACCAGTAGCTCCAGCGCTTTTTCGCGGTCTATACCGGCATTTTCAATCTCATCAATCAAAATAATTGGAGAAGAACTTAAAATTGCAGTATCTGCAATCATCAGGGCCCGCGACTGCCCTCCACTTAAACTGGTAATCTGAGCCTCGCGGCCAAACTGTTCTCCAGCCAGTTGATTGGCCTCTCTAAAAATTCTTTCCACAACGTCTGCCTGATTATCAATTAAGCGGCTCTCTGCATGCAGATTCAAAAATTCGATTACCGACAGATCCATGACAAAATTCATATTCTGTGAGAGCTGAGCCACCAGTTTTTTACCGCCGGTAAAGCGCCACTTTTTATCAGGCACTTCATCATTGATTAGAATTTGCCTTTCGGTCGGAGTATCCCCCTGAGCAGTCCATTCTATATCTGCCAGCAGTCTACTTTTCCCGGAGCCGGTAGGACCAACAATCGAGATTATCTCTCCACTGTGAATATCCAGCTTCTCATAATTTTCTTTTTCGCCATCTTTGTTATTCCCGGCCAGAATGGAAAGTTTAGCGACAATCGAATCATTTTCACCCAGAAATTCCTGCATATTTCTGATGTGCGAAGATAGACTCTCGGCAAACTGGTCCAGATCAAATACCACATCTTCCATTTCTTCAATGGTTAATTCTGAAAAAATTTCCTTTAAAGTTTTTTCCTGATCATCAACAGCCAGCTTCTGATCTTCAAAAAAACTCTCTGTATAGGGGTATTCTTCTATAATTTCCTTGATGCTTGAATTCTTTAATTTATCTTTACTGATCATTATTCATCACCCAGTTCTATTTTTCTGACATTACCCAGCTGATGTTCTTCTCCAATTCTTGTTTCACCAAGACAGTAAGAACACATAGCAGAAGGCATAGAAAATCTTAGTTTTTTACCGGTTACAGTGTCGATATGGTCTTCTTGATCATAGAGCAGAGTTGAAAATTCAAAAGCTCCCTGACCGGTTAAACCATTAACATTCATTACCATTGCATCAGGATTAACTGTGCTCACCCGGGAGGCAAAAACTTCTCTTTCCGCCTGAGAAACAATATCTCCTTTAGTAATTACCACTATATCTGCAGTTTTCAGCATTGGACCAATTTTTTTCGGGGTGTTAATTCCACTTAAATTATCAATCACACAAATTGCCTTAATATCTTTGATATAGGGGGAACAGCGGTTGCATAAACCGGCACTTTCTGTAATCAAAAGATCTAAATCCCTTTCTCTACCCCACTGCACAACTTCTTCGATATTGCTGACAAAATAATGGTCAGGACAGAGGGAACCGGATAAACCCTTTTTGACCGGCACGCCTGCCTTACGGTAGAGTTCATCATCATCAGTATATAAACAGTCAAACTTAACCACACCAACTTTTAATCCCTGCTGCTGAATTGCTTCTATTGTTTTTAAAATTACAGCAGTTTTACCGGAGGAAGGTGGTCCTGAAAAAGTTACTAGATTCATACTGAAGCCACCTCCACAGCTTTGTTAAATTCTGCTTCCAGGTCTCTTAATAATTCACCTGGATTTTCTCCTCTTAAGAAATCCCAGCCCGGCCACATAAACTGAGCCTTTTCGGGCAGTCCATTATCTACTTCCGGCAGCACACTCGGGAATAATCCCTGTTCAGCCAGAATCTTACCCATTTTTTCTGAAGCCATTAAATCAATTAAAGGCTTCATTTTTTCATTTTTCTCTTTTTTAGTCAGCATAAAGATTGGTGAAACAATTGCTCCATCTTCAGGCCAGACAAATTCCATGTGGGGGAAGCGCTTGGCCATTCTGGTAAAGAAATAAGGCATGATTGTGATTGCCGGCTGATCATCAGCTTTGCGTCCACCCTCTTTAACCATCTGAGATGGGTGAAGTGCTTTTTTCATTGAGCGGCCGAGCTTTTGAACTCCTTCTCTGCCGTAGACTTTATAAATATTTAATAAAATTGCATTAAAGAGGTCAAAGTCGCTGACCGGAAGACTGACACTATTAGCAAATTCTTCGCTTAAAATTTCTTCCCAGCTTCTGGGGACCTCTCTCCCGTCCAGTTCTTCTTTGTTTACCAGGAAAACTGCCGGGACAATACTTAAAACTGAGTAATCTCCCTCAGGATCTAATAGATCAACTCCTGCTTCAGTGAAATCACTGTTTAATTCTTTGATTCCAGTAGCGTCTTTAAAAACATCTTGGCGGCGGAAGCGGTCCATTAAATCCTTATCAAAGAAAAGATCAAAACCGGCAGAAATAAAGATATCCGAAAGTTCAGTCGGGGATGTTATCTGATCAAAACCATCCTGCAGCCACTCCAGTCCCTGAGAAGCTGATTTAAGATCAAGTTCAACCTCATAATCAAGTTCGGAGCTTATTTTTTCTAACTCCTCAGTCATCGGAATCTTCACCGGACAGGGTAAGGAACCAGATACTTTAATTTTAGCTCCACCTGTTTTTTGAGTCGAATTTTTTTCTATTTCTGCTTCCATCAGCTCTACCAGCTTTTCCAGATCCAGATTTTTAAGTCCTGCAGCCTGCTTTAAAGTAATCTGTTTACCAAAACTCTTTCTTTTTGCTTCATCATCTAATTGATTAAAACCTTTATTAACCAGTACCGAAATAACTGCTGGATATTCCTCAGTTATCTCAAATAAATTTTTATTAACATCAATTTTTATTTCCATTTTAAAAAACACTCCTTTAAATTTATGGTACCAGGTCCAAATGGGTCCATTTGGACCTGGTTTAATTAAGCTCATTTGGACCAGGTTCATTTGTATAACTTTATTTGGACAATTATTCACTATTTAAAGTTTAGCATTTTACTCAACTTTGTTCTGTGACCTGTGTCACCCAGCTAAAACTTTTTTTAGCTTTCTTTATTTGTTATAATAATTGATAACAATAACATTTTAATTATATCAGTCTCAATATAATTTTTCTGCGTTTTATCTCACAAAAATCAAGGTTTTTTTATTATTTAGCAGAGAAATTTGATTAATGTTGAGCAAATTACTTGCTTTTATAAAAATTATTGCTTATTATAGAATATATAGAATAAATAAGAGGTGGTAATAATATTTTTAGTGACCATGATATAATTGCAGAAATAGTTGCCTTTGATAAAGGTAATTATCCGGCTTCTGCTGTAACAATGACTGATACTGAAGCTATTGTCTTTGATCAGTCTGAATTAGAAAATCTAATTTTAAAACATCCTTCAATTGGAGTTAAACTGCTGAGAGAAATGAGCGGACGCCTGCGCCGGGCCCAGCAGAATGTAAGAGACCTGGCTTTAAAAGACAGCTCTGCCAGAGTTGCCGGCCTGCTAATATTTCTGGCTGAAAAATATGGCAAGAAGAAAAAGGATAAAATTGTTTTAGATATTTCTCTAACCCAGCAGGAATTAGCCAGTATGATTGGCAGCAGTCGAGAAACTGTATCCCGGGTTCTGGGACAGTTCGAAAGTGAGGATCTGATTAAAACCTCCCGCAAAAAAATTATTATCTATAAATTAGATAAAATTAAAGCTTACACTTAAAGGCAGCTTAATTAATTTTTTTGTTAGCTGTTTTACTTGCAAGAATCAAATAAATTTATATAATAGTCTCAACAACCTTTTATAAGCCTATAAGAATATAAGAAAGGGAGGTTGATATAATGAGAGATTTTCTAATATCAGCTGTAATGGTGGGGATAGTAATGATTCCACAATTAGCTGAATTGTATTTTTCTAAAAACAACTAAGAAATAAACTAATACAGAATTTAAAAAGGTCCTAAACAGTTTTGCTGTTCAGGACCTTTTTTAGTTATTCTATTTATTTTGATAAGCTTTTTTGGACTCTTCAATTACTGCAAGTGCTTCTTCAACACCGGCCCAGCCAATAATATTAACTTCTTTTTCTTCTAAATTTTTATAAACAGAAAAGAAATGCTCGTATTCTTTGAGCAGATGCTCTTCTAGATCATATAAGGTGTTAGTATTTCTAAAACGCGGATCATGTTCGGGAACTGTAAATATTTTTTCATCTCTTCCCTTTTCATCTTCCATAATAAACATTCCGATTACTCTGGCAGTTATAATACAGCCGGGAAAGGTCGGAAAAGTAGTTAAAACCATTGCATCAAGGGGATCACCATCATCAGCTAAAGTTTCTTCTAAATAGCCATAATCTGCTGGATAATAAACCGGTGAATACATTACCCGGTCCAGTCTAAACTTCCCCTTTTCCTTATCATATTCATACTTGTTGTTGCTGCCCTTTGGTATTTCAACAAAAACATCAATTACATTACCACTCATATTTATTCCCCCAATTATAAATTCAATATACTCTTTAATTAAATTTAGACAAAGATATTTTAAAGCTGTTCTAATTAATAAGTTCTGAAAGTCTTTCTGCCATCTGCGTGATTTGGTCAGCTGCATTATGTAGTTTTTCAGTCATTAATTTTTCGTTTTCAGTAAAAGATTCGACCTTCTGGTTCATTTTATCAATATTTTCTTTTGTGTTTTCGGTTGACTGATTTAGATTATCTATAAAAACAGTAATCTCTTTAACTGATGATCCTGTCTCATCAGCAAGTTTTCTAATCTCATCAGCAACTACATTAAACCCATTGGCATTGGCGTCAGCCCGGGCAGCTTCTATTGCTGCATTAAGGCCAAGCATTTTAGTCTGGTCAGAGACAGTTTTAATAAATTTAACTATCTCGTTTGTTTTCTCCAAATTGGCCTTGCTGTTTTCTGATGCCTGCTGTAATTTTTCTGCTGTCTGATCCAGTTCTGCTATATTTTGAGTATTGCTGCTGCTGATTTCTTTGATTGTTCCTCCAATATCTGCGGCCAGATTGCAGAGTTTATTTGCCTCTACTTCCATTCTGTTTAACATTTCTTCTCTGGAGTTTACAATTTTAAAAAGAATTAAAGAAGTCTCAGAATCAATTATTTTTGTTTTTTGATCAGCTGCTTCTTTAACCAGCTCAGAGAGTTTTTTATTACCAGTGACCTCCAGTATAACCTTTTCTCTATTTATATTTAAAAGATCATTAAAATCTTTATAGACTGAAATATTGTTTTCCTCTGCCTTTAAAATCCCGGGAGCATCTAGATTTGTATCACAGATCCCAATAACTTTTACATCTTCCATATCCAAAAAGGTTTCCAAAATTGAAGCTCCACCATCCCCGGCCCCAATGATTCCTATATTAAGCATAAATAATTCCTCCACTTTTTAAATTTGATTACTTTACTAATATTTATTTCTAGGTCAGAATAATTAATCCTGCTTTTTGAACAGAATCAAAGAGGAAAGGGCTTTAAACTCTGCTTAATTAATATATAACTTCATCTCAAAAAAATCAACACTTTTTGCCAAAAACTTTTTTTCACAATTAATTACGAAATTTCATTCTAAAATTATATGATAAGCTGAACCTAATTTAAGGCTATTTTCTCCTAAAGTTTATTTAAAAGATCTTCCATATATGCTATAATAGAGACACTATTTTTAATTTTTTACATTTTATAATTCTTGAGGAATATAAGGAGGAAAGTAGATGTTTTTTAAAAATTTGAGTATTGCTAAAAAAATATTCTTAGTAATTGGTCTAAGTTTTTTAGTTTTAGTATTAATAATGGGGTATTTTTTAAACTACCAATTTAATAAGCTAAGCCATGACAACACTGAAACCGTAAGTAGATATTTACTGAATTCAGAAAAAGAAAGAATTCAGCATGCAACAGAAACTGCTGCTGGTTTTATGGAAGAACTGGTGGCTGAACGCGAAAACAACTTAAGTTTAGAAGAATTAACTGCTCTAATTAGAAACTATAATCAGGACCTGGAATTTGGTGAGGTTGGTTACTTTTTTATTTATGACTCTGACGGAAATACAGTTTCATTACCACCAACACCTGAGATTGAGGGCAAAAATCGCTGGAACCTGCAGGACGCAAATGGAAAATATATTTTAAGATCTCTGGTTGAAGCCGCTAAAAGTGGGGGAGCTTTTGTGGATTATATTTACGCCAACCCTGACACAGGTGAAGAAGAAAATAAAATTAGTTATGTCGCTCCAATTGAGGGCACAAATTACCTCATCGGAGCTGGAACTTATGCCGGCATAATTAATAGTGAAGTAAATTCTGTGCAGAATGAATTAGATGGTTTTATTTCTAATATTTCAGGTTCACTATTGATTTTCGCAATAATTACAGCTCTGATTTTTGCTTTAGTAATATTCTTCATTTCCCGCTATATTGCTAAAAACATAAATAAAGTTTTAACTGGAATGGATAAAATGTCTGAAGGTGATCTAACCTACAGATTAGATATAAAAAGCAGAGATGAAATTGGAAAACTTGCTCAGGCCTATAATCAAACTGCTTCTGCTCAGAAAAAAATGGTGGAAGAAATTCAAATGGAAGTAAGTGAGCTCAGCGCTCAAAGTGAAGAGCTTGCAGCTTCAGGACAGGAAGTAGAGAGAGCTGCTGAACAGGTTGGAGGAGCTATTGAAAATGTCGCCTCTGGAGCTGAAGAACAATCAGCTCAGATCTCTGAAACAAGCAGGAATTTACATCAATTGATCAGTAAAATTCAAAATACCAGAGAAAAATCTAAAAAGATGGATCAATCTTCTGAGCAGGTAATAAAAAATGTTAAAACTGGTACCGAATCAATGCAGAGCTCAATTAAACAGGTTAATAAAGTTAAGGATAATTCAGCTGAAATTGGAGTTACTATCAATAATCTTGGGGATTTATCAGAAGAAATTGGAAATATTGTTCAACTGATTAATAATATTTCTCAACAGACAAATTTACTGGCTTTAAATGCAGCTATTGAGGCTGCCAGAGCTGGTGAAGCCGGACGCGGTTTTTCTGTTGTGGCTGATGAAATTAGACAGCTGGCTGAAGAGTCTGCCGAAGCAACAGATAATATTTCCAAGTTAATTGATAAGATTCAGGCTGGAGTTGATAATGCAGTTCAAAAGATGGATGGAACTGAAACTGCCGTCAACAGCAGTGTAGTAGTGATCGAAAATACCGGTGAAGTGTTTAAAAATATTGAAAAAGCTGTTGCTAATTTAAGCAGTTTAATTACTGAAATTGACACTGAAACCAGCGAAATGGCAGCTGTTAGTGATGATGTTAATAATATGATTAATAATGTAGCTGCAGTAAGTGATGAGGCTGCCAGCAATGCTGAAGAAGTTGCTGCTTCCAGTGAAGAACAGATCGCTTCTACTGAGGAAATTGTCTCCGCTGCCCACAGACTATCTGAAATGTCAGATAACCTGAAAAATATGATTGCTAACTTTAAAGTAGAGTAAAAGTTAGCTACTCTAATTTAATAATTAAAACAATTAACCCCCTGCCAGGAGCAAAATTCTCCAGTCAGGGGGTTCTTAATATTAAGTTCTGCTATTTTGATTTAAATTTTACTTTTTATTATTTTCCAGCCGGGCAAATAAAATATTGTTCTCCAGATGGATATGCTGAAAAAGATCAGATTCTAATTCTTCAAGCAGACTGTAGCATAGTTTAAATGAATTACAGGCGTCTTCGGGCAGCTGATAATCAGCTGTAACTTCTCTCAATTCTTTGACTATCTCACCTGCTGTATCATGTTCAGTTTCTAATTCCAGAATTCCATTCAGAGTTTCCTCATTTTCGCCACCATTTTCAGCCTGTGAATACTTTATAATTAGAGGGAAAATTTCCTCTTCTTCTTTAATTAAATGTTCTTCTAGCTCCATTCTTAAAGTATTAAATAAGCGGTGAACCTTTTTCAAAACTTGACCGTGATTTTCTCGATGGGCCCGCAGAATCTTTTTTGTCAGCTCTGAAAGCTGGGGCAGAGTCTGCTGTAAAAATCCGTGGTGCTTATCTATTATATATTCTATCAGCTGTGATTGGGATAAATTTTTCGGGTCTTCTATTTCTTGATAATTATCATTTTTGTTAGAATAATTCTCATTTATCTTTTTCAGTATTTCTGCTGCCCTAGAATCATCATTTAAATCTTCCTTAACAGCCAGCTTTAATTCTCGATCTCCGCCACAGCAAAAATCAATCTTATGTTTCTTTAATATTTCTGCAGCACCCGGAAATTCTGTTACAATATTTCCAACTGTATCATTTAATTTAAACA
>QBLP01000226.1 GCA_003070825.1 Halanaerobium sp.
CATGTATACTGTCTAAAGTATATATAGAGAACTTCAATTTGTCAAGGGCAATTTGCTTTTGATTTCCTGCTGTAGTAAAATTTTATTAGTAAAAGAATTTACATAAAAGTCTGATTATTTCTTTTATACTAATTTAAGAGGTGTTTATAAAAATGGAAATTTCAACTCAAGGAAGATATGGTGTTAGGGCTTTAATAGATCTGGCAGTAAATGCGAATTCTGGAGCGGTTTCACTGCGTGAAATATCAGAAAGACAGAATATATCAGAAAGATATTTAGAACAAATTTTTGCAGTTTTAAAAAAGGATGGCTTAATCAGAAGTGTTAGGGGTGCTCATGGTGGTTATTTGTTAAATAGAGCACCTGAGGAAATAAGCATGGCTGATATTTTGAAAATTTTAGAGGGTAAAATAGCTCCAGAAATTCAGATTGAAAATGAAAATAGTGAGGAAGCTGTTTTTCAATCTGTAGCTCAGGAGGTCTGGCTGAAGCTAGAATCCAGGATGCAGAAGTTAATGGAATCAATTACCCTTGCTGATTTAAGTCAGCGTGTTGTGGAAGTTCAAAAAGAAAAAGGAGAAGGGCATATGTATTATATATAATTTGACTCAATTAATTCCGAGTGTTATACTATGATTAAGATACATTACAGGGGTATAGTAAACTGAGGAGGTATTAAAATGGATCATCAGAAAATGCTGGAGGATTTTAAAAAACGTTTTAAAATATCTTTATTGATAACAGTTCCAATTTTAGTGCTTTCACCTATGATTCAGAGCTTTTTTGGTTATACATTTGAATTTGCAGGTAGTAATTATTTAATGTTTATCCTGTCTACAATAATATTCTTTTATGGTGGTTGGCCCTTTTTAACAGGCCTCAAAGATGAGTTAAGTGTTAAAAATCCAGGTATGATGACTTTAATTGCCCTGGCAATTTCTGTTGCTTATTTTTACAGTTCAGCAGTTGTTTTTGGTCTGGAAGGTAGATTCTTCTTCTGGGAACTGGCAACTTTAATCGTAATTATGCTTTTAGGACACTGGATTGAAATGCGTTCAGTTATGGGAGCCTCTCAAGCGCTAGAAGAACTAGCTAAGTTGATGCCTGATCAGGCTCATAAAATTGTCGATGGAGAGGTAAAGGAAGTTAAAATAAAAGAGCTTAAAGAAGGCGATCAGGTTCTTGTCAAACCTGGAGAAAAGATTCCTGCTGATGGTGTAATTTATGAAGGAAATTCTTATATAGATGAATCAATGTTAACAGGGGAGTCAGAACCTGTAGAAAGAAAAGAAGAAGATGAAGTAATTGGTGGTTCGGTTAATGGAGATAGTTCAATCAAGATTAAAATAGAAAAAGCAGGAGATGAAAGTTATTTATCTCAGGTTATAGAGATGGTAAAGGAATCTCAGGCAGCAAAGTCAAAAACTCAAAACTTTGCCGACCGAGCAGCTTTCTGGCTGACCTTGATTGCTATTACTGCAGGTACTATAACTTTTGGCAGCTGGTTTTATATCACTGGCGATCTAGCTTTTGCGATTGAAAGAATGGCAACAGTTATGGTTATTACCTGTCCTCATGCTCTTGGACTTGCAATTCCACTGGTAGTTGCAGTTTCAACAACTTTATCTGCGAAAAATGGTCTTTTAATCCGCAACCGAACAGCTTTTGAGAATGCCCGCAAGATTGATACGGTGTTATTTGATAAAACTGGAACCTTAACTGAAGGTGAATTTGGAGTTGAGGCAGTAGAAACTTTTTCTGATGAATACAATAAGCAGGATATTCTGCAGAAAGCAGCCTCTTTAGAACAGGAATCAGAACATCCAATTGCAAATGGAATAGTAAAAAAAGCTGAGGCTGATCAAGTTGAACTGCTGAAAGTTGATGATTTTGAAATTATGAAAGGTAAAGGTGTAATTGGAAAGATTAATGGTACTGATCTGAAAGCTGTTTCTCCCGGTTATCTGGAAAATAATGAAATAGAAATACCTGAGGATGCTTTAAAAGAAGGTCCATTTACAGAAGTATTTGTCTTAGAAGCGGATAATTTAATTGGAATGATTAGACTGGCCGATCAGATTAGAGAAAGTTCTTATGAGACTGTTCAGAAACTTAAGGATAAAGGCATCAAAGTTAAGATGCTGACCGGAGATAATCAAAAAACTGCAGAATATGTAAGTAATGAGCTAGGCTTAACTGACTTTTTTGCTGAAGTTTTACCTGACCAGAAGCAGCAAAAAGTAGAGGAGCTGCAGGCAGAGGGTGACTTTGTTGCGATGACTGGTGATGGAGTAAATGATGCACCTGCACTTGCCAAAGCAGATATTGGGATTGCCATTGGATCCGGGACAGATGTTGCCGCCGAAACAGCAGATATAATTCTAGTTGAAAGTGATCCCATGGATGTACTAAAGCTGATTGATTTTGGTAGTTTGACATTTAAAAAGATGCTGCAGAATCTTTTCTGGGCCACCGGCTATAATGCCTTTGCAATTCCACTAGCTGCAGGAGTTCTGGCAGGTTTTGGTATTATGATTTCTCCTGCTGTTGGAGCTGTCTTAATGTCAATGAGTACGGTTATAGTAGCAATTAATGCTAAGATGTTAAAGTTTTAAATTTAGTTTAAATGTAAATTAGTTGTTCTCAGACAGAACTAATAAAAATTAAATATTAATATTTTATAACCTCAGTTACTTTAAAGTTTTAAAGCTGGCTGAGGTCTTTTTTTTGCAAAAAATGATTTATATCATAGCTGTGTCCCTGAAAAATAGTTATACCGGTGGTACAAAGTAATCGGGGAGGTTGTTTGAGATGAAAAAGAAATTAAAAATAGTTACTATATCAGGGTTTTTAATTGGAGTAGGCTGGTTGAGCAATTTATTAAATTTTAATCCCCTAATTTTTGATACAGCCATGGTGGCAGCTGCAGTAGTTGCGGGTTATCAAGTAGCGATTAGTGCCTATAATACTTTAAAAATGAAAGTGATAAGTATTAATTTACTGGTAACAATTGCTGCAGTTGGGGCAGTTATTATTGGAGAATATTGGGAGGCGGCTGCAGTTACCTTTCTCTTTGCCTTTGGTTCCTATTTAGAAAGCAGAACAGTAGGGAAGGCCAGAGATGCAATTAGAGACTTAATGGATCTAGCTCCCAATCTGGCTACAGTTATTAGAGAGGGAGAAGAAAAGGAGATAGCAGCAGAAGAAGTAGAGGTTGAGGAAGTAGTAATTGTCAGGCCTGGAGAAAAAATTCCGGTTGATGGAAGAGTAGTTAAAGGTAAAAGTGAGGTCAATCAGGCTGCAATTACCGGCGAATCAGTGCCGGTTAGAAAAGAAATTGGAGATGAGGTCTTCAGTGGGACCATAAATAAAAATGGTTATCTGGAAATTAAAACTGAAAAGGTTGGAGA
>QBLP01000227.1 GCA_003070825.1 Halanaerobium sp.
ATCCTTAAGTCGTAAATTATTCATATAATCTGCTTCAAGTTTATCAATTACTTTAATTATAATATCTTTCCTCTGCTGCTGATAAAAGTCATCCTGACGCTGATTATTAATACAGAAATGATTATTTAAAAAATCAAGCAACTGATTTAAATTAACTTCTATCTCCTCTGCCAGCTGATAATCTTCATTAAGATAATTAAAACTTAAACGAGCCAGCAAATATTTTAGCTGATCAAGATTACCATTATTTAGCTGAAATATTTTACCACTGAAATCTTCGTCATGATCTTTTAAAAACTGGCTTTTAAAATCAAAAACTAAAAATCTATTTTCAGCCTGAACGGAAGCATTGTTAATCAATCGATAAGGAGTATAGCCGTTAATTAAATAAAGATCGCCCTTATTTAAATTAATTTCATTTTTTTGCTCGATCTTCTGCTCAACAAAATTATTCTTAACTTTTAAGTTAAGTTTCCCTTTAAGGACCCAAATCATTTTGAAAGCTCGATTAAAAACCAAATCTGGACTCAATGAATTACAGGAAATATTTAGGGGCAGTCCGTAACTAAAATTGACAGTTTCACAAATCATATAAAGTCTCCTCAAATTTAATAATTGATTAAATTACTCGATTGAGCAACAAGATGAATATTGAGTATCTAAAATTATTATATCATCTCAAATTGAAAATGAAAAAGAAAAAAGGTACCGAGTGCCTGGAAAAGATCTCCAGGTACCCGGTACCATTAAAAAGCAGAAGCAACTCTAATTAAGCAGCCTCTGCCACCCCAGCGTTAATAAAAATTTGTTTACAATTATTATAATGACATATCAAGGTTACAGGAAGATTACAAACAGGTTAAGAAATTGTAACTAATTGTTTCAGCTATGTTAATTTATTTTGTTAATTTATTCACTTGTACCAGGTACAAAACGTCCGTTTTGTACCTGGTACTAAAGAAATTTTTCACCTTAAAAAAAGGTTTTATCCGATCAATCGCGAATTATTATTAATATAGCTTGATTTTTATGGGCTATTTTGTTTTTCTAACAATATAAATAAAATTATATTTTAATCTAACTGGAGGGAAATAGTATATGAAAGGTACAGTCGTTTCGACCTGGCTCAGTACTCTCAACAAGACTTATGGAGAGGAAAAAGTCAACAAAGCCAAAAAGAAAGCCGGTTTTAAAGAAGATTTAATCATTACACCAATGACTACAATTGAAGATCAAAAAACTAAAGATTTGATGAAATATATCGCCCAGGATGTAGGTAAAAAGCCCGCTGAAATCTGGCATGGGATGGGAATAAAAAATATTGAAACTTTTTCCAGGTGGTTTCCTTCTTATTTCAGTAATCGGACTCTGAAAAACTTTTTGATGTTAATGGATACCGTTCATCTGCAGCTGACAGAGATGCTGCCAGGTGCTAACCCTCCTCGACTGCAGGCAAAAGAACTAAATGATCATAAAATTGAAATGATATATAAGTCTAAAAGAGGAATGTACGACTACTTCTTGGGACTTTTAGAAGGAAGCTCATCATTTTTTAAAACTCCAATTGAGGTAGAAGAAATTGACAGAGGAACCCTGGAAGATGGGCGGGCCTTCTTGAAAATTCACATTAACTTCGAAAACTCATTTAGAAATAAAAAGAAATATATATTATCTAAAATTTTAGGACTGGGAGTTTTTAAGAGTATCCCGGCTAAAATGGGATTTAGCAGTTTTATTTTGAGTTTTGCCTTAATCTCTTTACCACAGTTTACAGCTGGCTGGACAGTAAATTTAGGGGCAGCAGCTGGAATGGGAGTTGTTTTAGCTTTAATTAGCAGAATTTTAATATCTCCTATTAAAGCAATTGATGCTGAGTTAAGTAAGATTGAGGACCTAAATCTTGATGATGAAAATAGACTTAAAACAGCTGATGATTTTGAAAATTTATTTGAAAAACTGCGCCAGATAAAGTCCAAATTAAGAGAAGATATTCTTTTCTTAAAGGGTGGAACTGATGATATGCATAACTTCACCGAAGATTTTGTAGAGCTGGCTGAAGATATGGAAGATGTATCTGACAGTATTTCAACTGTGGTTGATGAGGTTGCTCAGGGAGCTCAGGCTCAGGCTCAGGAAACCGAGGAATCTGCCTATATAGTTAATCAAAATGTTGAAGAAATTGAAAAGCTGGCTGCAGCAGGTCAGGAGAGCCGTGATAACCTGGAGAATGCTGTAAAAAATATTCGAACTTCTACCCAGGCAGTAGTTGATGTTAATCAAAGAATTAGTGGAGTACGTTCTGCTTTTGCAAGTGTTAACCAGCTGGGGCAGCAGCTTTCGGAAAAAATTGAAACAATCATGGAAATTGTTGACACTGTTGAAGATATTGCCGGCCAAACTAATCTGCTTTCACTTAACGCTTCAATTGAAGCAGCTCGCTCTTCTGATAATGGTCGCGGCTTTACAGTTGTGGCAGAAGAAGTGAGAGAACTAGCAGAGGAATCGCAGCAGGCTGTTGAAATAATCAGAAAAAACCTGGGAGAATTTACCGAACATGTTGAAACTCTTAGTTCAAGCATCAGTGAGCAGTTCAGCAATCTTGAAGCAAGCAATCAGGCCTTAGAAGAAGTTGCTGAATCAAGCAACAGTGCAACTAATGATATTGAATCTGCTACTGATCAGGTTGTTGATATCGTCAGCAGTTTAAATGAGGAGACCAAAAAGATTAGAGAGGTTATTGAAAACTTCAATAATCTGGCAGCAATTGCTCAAGAAAATTCAGCTTCAAGTGAAGAAATGAGTGCCAGTGTTAATAGTTATTCTGAAAAAATTAAAGAAATGACAGGTTATATTGAACAGATGGAAGATCTTACAGAAAACTTCCGCAGTAACCTTAAGGATTACAATGTTTAAAATCAAAATAAGCTGATAAAAAAACATAAAAACTAAAACCGCTCTTAAGACCGGAATTTTGGACCCGGATCTTAAAGAGCGGTTTTTTATTCTTCCAGATTATCTTTAATTACCTGTTCCCAGGCATGCATATTATCTAAAAGCCAGGCAGCCGAATCTTTTTCCCCTTGATGGTTACTAAATTCAACTTTTAATAATTCACGGTTTTTTCTTTTACCCAGAAAAGAATTAACTCTCTCTATATTTTCAATATTTGCTAGGGGAATAATCAAATCCATCTTTGGCAGCCATCTTAAAAAATGTAGCTCATCTGGTGTTAAAAGTAATGAGCCATTCCCTCTAACCTGAGTCCTGCCAGCCGATTTCTGACCGAAAAAATTAACTTCCTTACTAAAATAAATAATTCTATCTTTATGATAATTTGTAAATAGTTCTTCTGCCCTTTTTCTTTTAATAGATGCAATCTTTTTGTGCACTAGATGGTAAAGGAC
>QBLP01000228.1 GCA_003070825.1 Halanaerobium sp.
AGTGTATATTAATTCTAGTATTAAAATTTATTCTAAATTTAAACCTAAAAGCAGTCTTATACAACTCTGCTATATATCATTTAATAATTTAGTTTCGATTAATTACTCTTTTGATTTTCGGTTGAAGCGAAGAGATATTTTCAAAATAAGAATTAAATAGTTTATTTATAAAAAATGAAAGAATTAGAAAAATAAAAGTACCAACAATACCTACCAGCTCGGTTGCCTCTATCTCTAATAAGGATGCCGCCCAGACTCCAAAAAAGTAGCCGGCTATCATTAAAAAAATTGGAATTACATAAACAACTACAGTAGCAAATAAAACATTTCCCTTTTCCATTTCTATTAAAATCTGATCACCTCTTTTAACACCAACTTTGTCTTCAACTTCTAAAAAAATTTCATCTTGATCATGACTGTTACCAGCGAGACTACAGCTTTTATCACATTTACTGCAGGCAGAATATCTGGTTATTTTAACCTCTGCCATATTCTTTTTCCTCTTAACTACAGTAGCTAATTCTTCCAATAGAGTATACCTCCTGTTTTAAAAGATTATACCCCTACCATGTATATTAAGATTAAATTTTTTTAAATTTATACTGTTTTAATATATTCGTAGCCAGCTTCTTCAACAGCTGCCTTTAACTTGTCTTCAGCTATTTCTTTTTCCATTTCTACTACTGCCTGACCCTGATCAGCATCAGCTTCTGCAGAAATAACACCGTCAATTTTTTCTAATTCTTTTTTAGTGTGCATTTCACAATGTTCACATGACATACCTTCTATAATAATGGTCTTTTTCATTTTATTAACATCTCCTTTATACTTTATACATGTAGGGGGTATAGTGTATGATAACATCACTAAGTGTTTCTGTCAAGATTGAATTACTTTTTAAGTTCAATTTCTTTAACAATATCAGACATCAAATCATTAACCTCAACCAGCTCCAGACCCGCTTTTTCTATATTTTCAACTGTTTTACGATTAATATTGGCTCCCCAGGTATAAAGGCTGACCCAGTTAAACCAGTCCATAAACTTACCTACCAGCTCATTCTGGCTGCGCATATGCTCCAGCATTATTATTCTGCCGACTTCTTTGAGCACTCTTTTTAGTTCTTTTAAACCTTTAACCGGATCAGGAACCGAGCAGAATACACAGCTGGTGACAATCAGATCAAAATAATTATCTTTAAAATCCAGATTCTGAATATCCATTTCCAACAAATTTACCTCTTTATTATATTGTTTAGCCTTTTTTTCTGCTTCTTTAAGCATTTTAGGACTGAAATCTATAGCAAAAATTTCAATTTGACTAGGATAATATTCGATATTCTTGCCGCTGCCGACACCAGCTTCCAGTAATTTGATCTCACTTCTGTTCAATTCAGATTGATCAATTTTTCTACTCACTTTCTGCCATAGATTTTGACGCCAGCTTCCCATCTTTCCCTTTTCCATCAGCACTTCTAAAGAGTCATAGACCGGAGCAATTCGGTCATAGCGTTTTTTGATTTTATTATTTTTACTCATTGGTAAAAACACCTCTTTCAATACAAGATACCCCTATGTAGTATCTTAAGTATAGTATAACACTCGGGATTAATTTAGTCAAGGTTAAGAAGTAAATAAAGCGACTCCATAAAGGAGCCGCTATTTATATCTCTTATATTATTCTAATAATAAATTTGATATATAAACTGGATATTAATCTATAGCATTCCTAACCAACTTCATTATAAACTAAATTCATTAAAAATCATTGTAAGTCTTTTTTGCGAGTTAAAAATTCTTCCCTCGAAATATTTCCTAAAGCATACTCATGTTTTAAAATACTTAAAGCTTCCCTACTACTACGGTTTTTCTGTGATTTTATATAAAACACAATCCCTGTTATAATAAGCCCCCAGAATAACAGAGGCATTATCCACCAATAACTACCTAATAAACCAGAACCATATCCATTCAAACCATAACAATATCCCATTTATTAAAACCCCTTTCTAAATATCTTTTTTAATGTTTTCTAATTCTTCCTGTAATTCTACAGCTTCATAATCAAGCATTTTTGTATCTATTACCTTCATCGTTTTATCAATCTCATCAATTTGTTTTTCTAATTCTTTTTTTCTCTTTTGCAATACCTGAATATTTTCTTCAAGATCAAGCTTTTTTTCTATATATTTTCTGGCAGTTTCCTCACTGGAGGATACCATTGATTCAGCCATTGACTCTGTTTTTTCTTTTTCCTGAAATAATTCGCTCAGGCGTTCCTCAATCTTTGATCTTATACTTTCAACTTTTTCTTTACTGCTCTTTAATTCTTTAATTTTTTCTTTATATTTATTAATGCTTTTGTTTTTATTATTCGGTTCATCTTCTTTTACTTCATTGTCCTGTAAACTGTTTTCTCTGCTGTCAAGACTCGATTCTTTAATATCCATCAACTGCTCAAAAGAAAGATTTCCATTATAAGCTCTATCTTTTAATGAATTATATCTGTCTTTACCAATCCTGCCTTCAGCATATAATCTTTTTATGAGGGAAATCTTTTCCTGAGTATCATCCGGCCGTCGATCATCATATCCTGTATTTCTGCTGTCATATCTACTACCATAGGCTCGAAAAAGATCATTTAAACCTCCTCCACATCCCATTATTATTCATCCCCCATCTTTTTAGCTCTTAGAATAGCAAGTTCTTCTTCTATTTTTGAATCACGCTGAATTTGATTAAGAGATCTATCAATATCATCTTTTGCATTAAGATCATTTACTAACTCACCATCAGCAACTAACTCATCTATGGCAGAAATTTTTGCTTCCTTCTTCTTTATCTTTTCTTCAGCTCTTTTGATCTGCTCATTTAAATCAGTAATATCACTGCTGGCCCCGGTAATAATCTCTTTTACTTCCAGCTGAGCATCGGCAGATTTATTTATAAAAGTCAACTCTTCTTTTTTCGTTTCTAGCTTTTTAATTTGTTCAGCTAGTTTTCTCTTATTAGATTTAATGACCTCAATCTTACTTTCTATTTTTTCTATTTCAGTTTTCAAAGTAGTTTTTTTTCCATTTAAGTCCGCCTTTTTCTCTAGAGCAGCACGTGCCAGTTCTTCCTTTTCTATATCCATAGCAGTCTGCGCCTGCTCCTGGGCAAGTTTTACCTTATCTTTAATATCTTCTAATTCTTTTTCCAGACCCTTTTTGATTGTAGTTAGCTCTAATAAAGACTTCTGTACCTGCTGTAAATGTTCCTTCATCTCCTGTAGAGATATATCCAATAGTTCTTCGGGATCCTCAACTTCATCCACAAATTTACTTATTTTTGCCTGAAATACTTTCTTCATCCTCTTAAATATTTTCATTTAATAACTCCT
>QBLP01000229.1 GCA_003070825.1 Halanaerobium sp.
TTTCGAGATTTTATCCAGTAAAATTACATTATAATCTGGTAAAATTTATCTAGAGGAGATAATGCAATAGTTGTATCAACATTCAGGTAAAAAATGACTAAAATTTAATTTAAATCAAAGTCAAATATGACTGATTCACTCTTCTTTTATGTTATAATTTAAACACAGTAATAATGAATATCAATATCAACAACTCCTTAATCTTTAATTGATTTCACTCAAATTTTCTTGTTGTGGATATTTTTCAGCTTCAGGCAGGGGGTGAGTATTTTGAAAAATTATAATTACAAATTTATGCTTGTAGTATTGATCACCATATTTTTAATTTCTTTTTATCAATTGCCCCTCCAGGCAGAAATCTATCCAACTCAGGTTAAATTAATAATCCGCTCCAGTGAGGGCTTAATCGGACAGGATGATTTTTTTGAAGTCCTGGAAATGGATGATTATATTTTAATACCCCTGGTTTCTCTATCCAGATGGTTGGATATTGATTTAAATTATGACCGAAATAACGAACTGCTGACAGTTTATTATCAAGAAAATGAGGTCAGTATTGTAATTGATCTAAAAAATGATATTTATTATGGCTTTCCCGAATGGTCAGCAGACCCTCCAGAAATTGTGGAAGGAGACTTTTATGTAGCTTTAGCTTTAGTTGAATATTTAACCGGAGCTAGAATTATCTGGCAGCCGAGAAGACAGGAATTAATTTTAGATTTTGATTATGTTGAGAAAAAGGGAGAAATAGCTGAACAAATAATCAGAAAAAGACCGGAAGAGTTTGCGGAAAAAGCTGAGATTAGTGGTCCTGAATTTTCAGTTGGAGCTATTCAATATAAAATTGGCTTTAACTATGAATTCGAGGAGGAGTCAGAAGAGGATTTATTAGTATCAGAAAACCTGCTCTATATATATGGTCGTGCTGGTGACTGGGGACTTTCGGCTGGACAGCTGCTGGAATATAATTTTGAGACCGAAGAGTATAACTTAGAAAGTGAACTATTAAGAGCCAGAAGCATTGAAAATAACAGGATAATAATTTTTGGTGATCAGGACTTCCGCCTCTCTGATACTTTAAATAGAGTTGACCTCAGGGGATTTTATCTTCAGTATCCTATTCAGCAGATAAGTGACCGCAGAGCCTATACTTCAATCAGTGGTCAGGCAGCAGAGGGAAGTACTGTAACTCTCTACAGCAATGAGCGAAAAATTGGAGAAAAATATATTTATCAGGGAGAAAGTAGTTATCTTTTTGAAAATGTTCCTCTGACTGAAGATAGAACAAATGTCTTTAGAATCTTAATCACTGATCTGGCTGGTAAGGAAACAGAAATTGTAAAAAAAGTTGCTGGCAGCCTGAATATATACGAAGCTGGAACAAATGAAGGAATTATTGGAGCAGGCAGCAACAACAGATATGATGAAAACGAATCAGTTTTTGAAATAGGAGGTCTGCGTTTTAAATACGCTCCTTCAAATAATCTATCTCTGTTCTGGGAATTGGGAGTGGAAAGGATTTTTGATGAATCAGAATATCAAGGACCTGAGCTGGGCAGTATTTTAAGAGTGGCAGTCCGCCCGGAAGATTTACCTTTCGTATTTTTAACTGAGTGGCTGGCAGGAAGAGAAGTAGATTTAGTTGATCACGGAGTAAAAGCCAGTACCCTTTATACCAGAGAAGATGGCTTTATTAAAGCCTCTTTAGCCTATATTCCGCCGGTTATTGAAGAAACAGTTGATGTGGATGCAGGTCAGCAGGCTCTAATTAATTTTGAAAAAGAACTCAATCAAAACTGGCTGATTGATCTTGATTTAGAAAACAGCCGGTCAATTTTAGACATGGAAGAATTTGAAATCAGTACAATTAACCTGGCTTTTGATTACAGTGATCGGGCGCGAAACAGCTTGAATATTGGTACAGAGCTCGGAAGAAAAGAAGAAAATGTGAGCTGGAGAAAGCTGGATTTGACTGAACAAAGCAGAGACTGGTTTGATATCACTCTTGAAGGTAGAACTTATAGCGACAGAACCCGTTTGGGCAGTGAAGTAACTTATATGATTTCTGATATTTTATTTGAAGATAATTCAACTCTGGAGCAGAGCAGTAAAAGAGAAGATTATGCCTATATCCGGTTCAATTTAAGCAGTAATTTAACTGATAATCTTGTCCTAAGCAGCAGTTTAAAATCAGATTTTACCTGGCTTGAAGGAAGCAGAGACGAAAGTAATACAGATATTGACTTAAGAGCCCGATTAAAAACAGGAAAATATACTTCAATTACTGCAGGTATCTCAAGTGAAGTAGAATATGAAAAGGATAAAAACGGAGATGACAGTACCGAAGAGGTTGAAGAAGTTGAAGTCTTTATTACTCACAGAATCCCGAGATATTTTACTGTTGATGCTGGAATAAAAAGAACTTTTCTGGAAGAAGAAAGTTATTACAGTGCCAATGCTGGTTTAGATTATGAAGACCCGCAAGAAAATTGGGAGTTAAGTCTTGATTATGAATATACAGCAGCTTATGGAGATAGGGAAAACTCGCAAAATGAATTTGAGATAGAACTGACAAGGCACATTGTTTCCGGACTTGAAGCATCTATTAACTATAATCGAAGCTATTCATCTTCCAAGAGTGAGGAGCCAGAATATGAAGCTATGTTCTATCTAAGTCAGTCTCTAGGATTTGCCGGAGGACGGGTAATTGGCCAGAAATATCCGGAATATAAACGTGATGATTACAGCTCCTTTATTGCAGGTTTTGCCTATCTTGATTTAAACGGATCCAGGCAGCGAGACGAAGGGGAGCCACTGTTGAAGGAAATAGGAGTATTTGTTGATGGCCGACGAGATAAAACTGATCAGGATGGCTACTTTGTATTTGACAATCTGAGAAATGGAATATATAAAGTTGGTTTTAACTTAAGAGAATTGCCGGCAGAGTATAGAGTAGTTACTGAAGAGAAGCTTGTTGAACTGAGAGAAAATGAAAACATCTTTCTGGAACTTGCTCTAACCCAGATTGGAGAAATAAGTGGTCAGGTTGTTATTCCTGATAATAATCTTGGAGAAGAAGGTTCTGAAGTTAGAGAACTGAGCTGGGTTAAAATTGAGATTGAAGAGCTCAACAGAACTACCTTCAGCAGAAGTGACGGCAGCTTTTATTTCAAAAATATTCCACTGGGTGAATATACAATTAAGGTAGTAGAAGATTCCCTACCTGAAGCAACAAAGATTGCTGGTGAAGGAGTTTATAAAGTTAATGTAAGTCCTGAAAATCTAATCAACCAGAGTCTTAAAATTAATTTAGAATCTGTAAATTGATCAGGCTTAAGCTTTGTAATTTTTAATTCATTTATAAGCTTAAGCCTGA
>QBLP01000230.1 GCA_003070825.1 Halanaerobium sp.
ACAATTATATTCTCCTCTGTATTAGTTTCTATATATATATACACTTTTATGATTTATGAATCGAAGCCGGGTCAATATGGACCAGTACATCTTTAACATCATCACTATTGTCAATAATTATATTCTCTACCTGACAGGCTATATTATGGCCTTCAACTACGGAAAGCCGGTCCCTAACTACAATTTTTAAATCTACAATGTAATTGGGGCCATAACTCCTCAATTTAATATCATGAATATCAATTACTCCATCAATAGAATCTGCTAAGTCTCTAATTTCTTCTATCTTTTCTTTAGCAGGTCTGCCGTCCATCAGCTCATAAGATGTATCCCGCATAATTTCGTAACCTACCTTTAAAATTAAAAAGGCAACTACCAGGCCAGCCAGAGGGTCCAAAAATCTAAAGCCCAGTTTTGCACCTCCGATACCAATTAAAGCAGCTATCGAAGAAAAAGCATCTGAACGGTGGTGGTGAGCATCAGCAATCAAACCACGGCTGTTTATTTTTTCCCCAATCTTGATTGTGTAGCGGTAGAGAAGTTCTTTTACAACAATTGAAATAAAAGCAGCAACTAAAGCCCAACTACCGGGTTCAGCAATATCTCCCTCAAATATAGTTAAAACTGCATCTCTACCGAGAAAAAACGCTGTCAAAATTAAAATTACTGATAGAATATTTGTTCCCAGGGCCTCTGCTTTTTCATGTCCATAGGGGTGATTTTTATCAGCCGGTGTTTCTGAAAATTTGATGCTGATCATTACAATAATTGTCGATGCCATATCAGATACAGAATGAAAACCATCTGCAATTAAAGCTTTACTGCTGCCGAAAAAGCCAATAAATATTTTCAACAAAGCCAGCAGAGTATTACTGACCAGACTGATTACTGAAATCCTTCTGCCTTCCTGATAGCGCATATTTTCTTTTTCCATTATATCTAATCCTCCAGTAAATTAAATTTATTATAGTCTTATATAACTTATTATCAATTATTTACTTTAACTTTAATTATATCAAGTCAACTGCTTAATAGCAATTGCTTAAAATCTCAGCTATTCAATGCTGGAGCTAACTCCATTTCAACAGTAAATTAACTGCAAAAAAATTTATATTAGCCCTTGCAGTTGAGTCTCCTCAAGCAATTATACTTTAATTAGAAAATCAAAAGGGGGAAATAAAAATGTTTAACAAAATCAAAAAGTTTTTAGCAATTGAGGACCTTTTCTGCCGCAGACACTGTCAGCAGATGTTAAAAGAAAAAAGAATAATTGAACAGTATAAGTATCTTTATTGAAGTTTAAAAAAGCCTTAACAATCTTTTCCACTATTTGATTAAGTAAATTTATTGTAGTATTATTTACTTAAGAAGTTGTTAAGGTTTTTTTCTGGAGTAATGACTTTTAGTTAGACTTATTTAGTCTTTTTAAAGGAGTAGATCATGTATAACAGTAGAATTGTAGAATTATTATTCACCTTATTTAAAAGCATGAGTGTGATAGTAACTTTTGCCTATATTTTAAGCCGCTTAAACAGTGTTAAACATATTTTTTCGGAAAGCTTTAGCCGCTATGAAAAAATATTCTTAACCGTCTTTTTTGCTGTGCTTTCGATTCTGGGCACTTTTCTTGGAATTATTATTATGGATGCTTATGCAAATATTAGAGCCATTGGTGCTTTAATGGCCGGTCTTTTAGGTGGCCCTGTTGTCGGGATGAGTGCCGGTTTGATTGCCGGACTTCACCGCTTTTCTCTGGGAGGTTTTACAGCTCTAGCCTGTGCTGTAGGAACTACAACTACTGGCTTAATCGGTGGTCTCTTCCATCAAAAATATAAAAAGAATGAAATTGATTTTAAAAATGGATTTTTAATTGGTGCTGCTGCTTTAACTATTGAAATGGCAATTGTCATCATCTTCAGCCGTCCCCTCGATCTGGCTCTGGAGCTGGTCGGAATAATTGCTATTCCTATGATCTTAAGCAACAGCCTGGGAATTTCTATTTTTATCAGCATTTTAAATAAAGTTAAAGAAGACAATCAAAAAATCAGAGCTCTGCAGGCAGAAAAAGTTCTCTCTATAGCTGACCGCTCACTACCGCTGCTGCAGAATGGGCTTGATTCTAAATCAGCTGCCAAAATTATTGAAATGATCAAAAAAGAGAGTCAGGTAGATGCAGTTTCAATTACAGATACTGAAAAAATCCTTGCCTTTTCGGGCCTTGGTTCAGACCATCACCGCCAGGGAGAAATGCTCAAAACTGAAGCAAGCCGTAGGGCAATGCAGGAAAAGAAAACAATTATTGTCGATCAGAAAAAAGATATTAACTGTAATAATCAAAACTGTAAGCTCACTGATGCTGTGATTACTCCCCTCAAAATAGAAGATAGTGTCTATGGACTGCTTAAATTATACAGGAGCAGGGATAAAATTACTGTTTTAGATATCAAACTGGCCGAAGGAATTGCTGATCTGCTGGCAACCCAGATTAAACTGGCCAAGCTGTCAAAACAGGCAGAATTAAAAAGTGAGGCAGAATTAAAGGCTCTGCAGGCCCAGATCAATCCGCATTTTCTCTTCAATTCCTTAAATGCAATTGCTGCTTCCTGCAGGACAAAACCCGAACAGGCCAGAGAGCTTTTAATCAAACTGGCTGGAATTTTTAGAAGAACTCTAAAAAGAGATGTTAATCAGATAACGCTGGCAGAAGAAATTGAATTCTGCCGTGATTATTTAAGTATAGAAAAAGCCCGACTCGACAAACGGCTTGAGGTTGAATGGGATATCGAAGAGGAATTAATGAATACGATTATTCCACCCTTTATAATCCAGCCTTTAATTGAAAACTCTATTAAACACGGAATCCATCCTCAGGAAAAAGGCGGCAGGATCACCATTTCTGCCGAAGAAACTGATGATAATTTAATTATTACTGTAGCTGACAATGGCTGTGGAATCAAAGAAGAAAAAATAGCGGCTATCTTTGCCGGTAAAAATGATCGAATCGGGCTTAATAATGTCATAGAAAGGCTCAATTCCATCTACGGCAGCAGTGCCAATTTTAAAATCCAGGCAAACTCTGAAGCAGGAACAAAAAATATTATAAAAATCCCAAAAGAATTCCTTTTCGAGAGGAGAAAAGCTAACTAATGATCAAAACAATGATTGTAGAAGATGAGAAACTGGCCAGGGAAGAATTAAAATATTTGATTAATAAAGAAGATGATTTTAAGGTGGTTTTTGAAGCTGGTGACGGTCAAAAAGCGCTTGATATTTTAAATAAGCATCAGCTTGATCTGCTATTTTTAGATATCAAAATTCCAGGTATTAATGGTATGGAAA
>QBLP01000231.1 GCA_003070825.1 Halanaerobium sp.
AGATGTGTATAAGAGACAGTTCTACAGGATTACCGTATAATCTTTCACAGCCTCTAACATCCAGAAAAGCCTCATCAATAGAAAGTTTTTCAACTAGCGGAGTATATCTCTTTAAAATTGAAAAAACTTCTTTTGAAGCAGCTTTATAAAGCCCGTGTCTGGCTGGTAGATAAATTCCATCCGGACAGAGTTTTTTTGCCTGAGCAATCGGCATTGCAGAATGTACTCCAAATTTCCTGGCTTCATAGGAAGCAGTAGAAACAACTCCGCGGTTACTTAAGTTTACACCACCAACGATTACAGCCTTACCCTGAAGCTCAGGATTTTCTCGCTGTTCAACAGCTGAAAAAAAAGCATCCATGTCTGCATGTAATATCTGAAGTTTATCCATTTAGTTGTCCTTTTTTAAAGCAAGCTCTACCAGTTTATCTAAAAGTTCAGAATAACTAATTCCACTTTCTTTAAAGAGCAAGGGATACATGCTGAACTTTGTAAAACCCGGCATTGTATTGATTTCATTAACCAAAATTTCATCATTTTTCTCATTAACAAAAAAATCAAGACGTGAAATCCCTTCTGCATCAACAGCACGAAAAGCTCGGGCTGATAACTCTTTAATTTTTTCTCTACTGGCTGCTGAAATATCAGCTGGAATAATCAACTCTGTACTCTGATCTTCATATTTAGCCTGATAATCATAAAAATCATGGGTAGAAATAATTTCACCAGCAGCCGATACTTTAAGCTCAGCACCAGTCCCCAGTACGGCAGATTCGATTTCCCGACCCTCAACACTGCTTTCTAAAATCAATTTTTTATCATATTTAAAAGCCTCAGCAATCCCCTTTTTAAAAGAAGCTAAATCATTAACTCTGCTGATGCCTATACTTGATCCCATATTAGCCGGTTTAATAAAAAACGGCAGCCCCAAACTTTCAGCCAGATTCCCAAAAAATTGAGCCACATCTTTAATTTCATATTCAGCCTTTTTCAAAATTTCAAATTTACTCTGTGGAATATTATTATAAGCAAAAATTTGTTTCATAACTGCTTTATCCATTCCTACTGCCGAAGCTTTTAAATCACAACCAACATATTGTATATTTAAAACATCTAAAAAACCCTGAATTTTACCGTCTTCACCAAAAGGTCCATGCAGAACTGGAAAAACCAGATCAATTTCTTTTTCTAAAAGTTTTAATATTTCTTGAGGTAAATATTATCTCTATTTACTTCGGGAACTGATTTTAAATCACTAAATAAGATCTTTTTTGAAATATCTAGTGATCTAAAAAATCCATTTTTGCTAATGGCAACCGGAAAAATATTATATTTTTCCTGGTCAAAGGCCTGAAAAATAGAGCGAGCAGAAAGCAGTGAAACTTCATGTTCAGCTGATCTCCCGCCAAAAAACAGGGCAATATTTATCTTTGATTCCAACAATAAAATCCCCCTCCAAATTTACTTTTTAAAGTAATCGATTTTCATGACTTCTCTAACTTTTTCCATTGTTTTTTGAGCTTCTTCTCTTGCTTTTTCAGTACCTTCCATTAAAATCCTGTCAACAAGTTCTGGGTTTTCGAGATACTTCTTTCTTCTTTCCCGCATTGGAGCCAGAAAAGCATTTAATTTTTCAGCCAGTCGTTTTTTACAGGCCACACAGCCAATTGTCCCTGCTCTGCATTTTTCTGCAATCTCATCGGACTCTTCACTATTAAATGCCTGATGATAATGGTAAACAGTACAAACTTCTGGATGACCGGGATCATCTTTATGAATTCTGGCAGGGTCAGTTTTCGCCTGCATTATTTTTTGCTGTACTTCATCCTTGCTGTCACTTAAATAAATTGCGTTATTTAAACTCTTACTCATTTTATTTTTGCCGTCAAGCCCCATTAATCTTGGGAAATCACTGATTAATGCCTCCGGTTCTGGGAAAACTTCTCCATACATATTGTTAAATTTGCGCACTATTTTTCTAGTCTGTTCAATATGAGGAATTTGATCCTCACCAACTGGAACCAGATTAGCCTGACAGAAAGTAATGTCTGCAGCCTGGCTGACCGGGTAACCTAAAAATCCATATGACATTTCCTTATAACCATACTGCTCAGCCTCAGATTTAATTGTTGGATTATGACGCAGCTGATTTACTGTAACTATCATTGAATAAAAAACAGTTAGTTCGGCAATCTCTGGAACAAGTGACTGTACAAAAATAGTTGTTTTTTCCGGATCAATACCAGCAGCTAAATAATCCCTCGCAACCTGTCTTACATCCTCACTCAACTTCTCAGGTTTATCAAAATTTGTAGTTAAAGCCTGGACATCAGCAATTATTAAAAATGTGTCATATTTATCCTGTAGTTCAACTCGATTCTGCAAACTACCAACATAATGGCCCAAATGCAATTTACCAGTGGGCCTGTCTCCAGTTAATATCCTTTTTTCTTTTTTCTTTGTCAATATTATCACCCTTTTTATATATAATAAATTTTACTTGAATATCCAAATAATATCTGCTAAAATTAAACTATAGATAATAATGATTATTAATTAAGTTTAGGAGGAATAAGATGAGCAAGAAAACTAGAATGACAAAACAGCGTAAGGCAATATTGAGAGTTTTAAAGAGCACGAAATCTCACCCTACTGCTGACTGGATATATGAAAAAGTAAGAGAGGAAATACCCAATATCAGTCTGGGAACTGTTTATCGTAATTTAAATGTTTTAGCAGAACACGGTAAAATAAATGTTTTAGATTACGGAAGCAACCACAGCCGCTATGATGGTAATCCTGATCATCATTATCATTTCCGCTGTGAAAAATGTGGTGGAGTTTATGATTTAGATCTTGATTTAAGTTCAGATTTAAATAATAAAATAAATACGGAAACAGAATTTATCGCTCATTCTCATCGTTTAGAGTTTAGCGGTATCTGTCCAAAATGTCAGCAGAAAAATTAAATTTTTTCTGCTTCTTTTTTTGCCAGACTATCAACTTCCTCATTATATTGGTCACCACTGTGACCTTTAACTTTCTGATAACTCAATTCAAATTTTGAACTAAGCTCATCCAGTTCCTGCCATAAATCTTGATTGGCAACTGCATTTTTGCTTGAGGTTTTCCAACCATTTTTCTTCCAGGCTTCAACCCAGCTTGATAAACCATTTAAAACATAACTGGAATCACTGTGAAGTTCAATTTTTTTATTTTCCGGAATAATTTTTAAAGCTTCAATTACTGCCTTTAATTC
>QBLP01000026.1 GCA_003070825.1 Halanaerobium sp.
ACTTCGAAAATACCAAAATTTATGGGAATTTAAAGGATTGTTTGCACAGCTTTATTTCATTCAGGGATGCTGCATGATAAAAAGTTGTAAAGTGGTGTATAATATATATAAATAGCAAAAAAATAGTCAGCAAATCATAATCTGACTATTTAGTCACTGCATTATCCTTAAATTATTAAATTAGATTTAGATCAAATATCTCGATGACTTTAGAGCTTAATTAGTACTATTCTGCATTAAAGGTTGTAATCCTTTTTATCTTGTTAATTTTTTCTTAAAATATTATTTCTCTATTAATTATTTTCTTTATTTACTAAATATACTTTTATAAGAATATTTTTATAAAAACAACTTTCTGCCCTGAATTAAATTTAGTTATAATATCTGGACAAAAAAAGATGAAAGGCTCAGCTAAAATATTAGCAAGCCCTTCATCTCATAAAATTTATTATATTTTTCTGCAATATTGTTAACGATGAATCTCTTCTTTTTTCCCCTGATAAATCTCTACCTGTTCCCAGGTGGGTAAGCCTTCTATATCTCCCTTAACTGTAATACACAGAGCTCCAACCAAATTAGCCAGTTCAACTGCCTCTCTAATCGGCATTTCTCTTAAAAGACCGGTAATTAAGCCTGCTGCAAAGGCATCTCCAGCTCCAATTAAATCTACGATATTGTCCACACAGTAAGGCTCAACATGCTCAATCTGATCTCCCTGATAATATAATGCTCCTTTAGCACCAATCTTAAGCACTATCAGAGATCCAGGCTCCATCATTTGATAAAAACCTTTAATTATCTCTTCCGGGTCAGAAAGTCCAAGCAGAATTTCTCCCTCTTCAACTCCCGGCAGCAGCACATCAACCTGAGGTATTATATCTAACATTACTTCTCTCATTTCTTCTATAGAATCCCAGAGTTTAAGCCTCAAATTGGGATCAAATGAAATTTTTAAATCATTTTCCCGGGCCACCTTTAAAGCTTCAAAAAACGCTCCCTGAGCACTCTGACTCAAAGCTGGTGTAATTCCTGTTAAATGAAGATGCCTGGCCTTTTTAATATAGCTTTCATCAATATCTTCTTTTGCCAGATGGCTGGCAGCAGAATTATCACGGTAATAAAAAACTTTTGGCTCCTTAGTTGTATGCATTTCCTTAATTAACAAGCCAGTCCTGTGTTCTTCATCTCTTCTTACCTGAGAAACATCCACACCTTCACCGCGAACAAAAAATTCTACATAATCCCCCAGTGGATCTTTCCCCAGTTTACTGATCCAGCCGGAATTAAAGCCAAGCCTTTTAACACCAATTGCAACATTGGATTCAGCTCCTGCTATATACTTCGAAAAATTATTTAAATACTTTAATGAACCTACCTCGTTTGGTGCCATTGCGGCCATCGTCTCTCCAATTGTAACAAGATCAATCATTTAAAATTCCTCCTAAAATATAAAAATTTGCCTTTAATGCTAAAATTGCAAAAAAGGCCACAGCTAAGCTGCAGCCTTCTTTAAGGAATAGAATTATTAACTCTTTATCTTTTAACTCTACCGGAAGCATTTCCCCCAGCTAAAGTTTCTACCTCTTTTACACTTACATGGTTAAAGTCACCAGGAATTGACTGCTTTAAAGCAGACGCAGCAGCTCCAAACTCAGCAGCTTCCTGAAGTCCTTTTCCAGTTACCAGAGAATAAATTAAGCCACCTGCAAAGGAGTCTCCTCCTCCAACACGATCAATAATTGTGATCTCATATTTAGTTGACTGAACAAAGTTTTCTCCATCAAAGAGAATAACTAACCAGCCATTATTAGAAGCACTGTGGCTGATTCTTAAGTGACTACCAACTAATTCTAAATCAAAGCGGTCGATTAACTGCTTGGCAACATCTTTATAACCTTCAACATTTAAGTCACCACTGGTAATATCAGATCCACTCTTAATATCGAATACCATTTCGGCATCCTCTTCATTGGCAATTACAACATCAGTATATTCCATTAGGCCTTCCATTACCTGACCGGCTCTTTCTTTGCTCCAGAGCTTAGCGCGGTAATTTAAGTCACAGCTAACCTTGACTCCGTGCTTTTTAGCAGCTTTAACAGCTTCTAAAGTGACATCGGACATCTGCTCACTTAAAGCAGGTGTAATTCCTGTATAGTGGAACCAGTCTACATCAGCAAAAATTTCTTCCCAGTCAAAATCTGCACTTTCAGCTTCAGCAATTGCAGAATGAGCTCTATCGTAAACTACATTGGATGGTCTCTGACTTGCTCCATTTTCACAGTAATAGATTCCTAAGCGGTCTCCACCACGAGCAATGTAATTAGTATCCACACCAAAACGGCGAATTTCGTTTAAAGCTGCCTGACCAATTGGATTGTCAGGTAACTTAGTTACAAAACGAGCATCCAGACCATAATTAGCTAAAGATACAGCAGTGTTTGCCTCTCCTCCACCATAAATCACATTAAATGTGTCAGCCTGAATAAAACGCTCATGGTTAGGGGGTGTCAAACGCAGCATAATTTCTCCAAAAGTAACAACTTTCTTAGACATAATATAAAAACCTCCTGATAATTTTTGAATTCAATTTAATTTGAATAAAACAATTTTATAGTAATAATTCAGATGAACAAGAAAAAAATTTATAAACAGATGTACTTTTACTAATAAAATGTAACTTTCAGCTGACCAATCTGCTCAAAGATATAAGAGCACTCCAGCCGACCTTCTTAACTAAAAGAAATGATATTAAATTTTTATAAATTAGAATTTTTATTAGAATAACTTAACATTCTTAACTAAAAGAAATAGTCTTAAATCTCATAAATTAAGAACTTTATCTAGAATAACTTAATGAAGATTTCTAATAAATCAGGTTGAAGGGCAGGACACCCTGAACTGACCGTGCCACAGGAGGTGGCAATCGGGAAGTGGGCCTGATTTATTAGAAAGATGAATTCTAGTTATTCTTTAAAGTTATTTCTGAAATGAGATTTAAGCCATTTCTGCTCTGGCTTCCTTAATCAACCTAATAAATTCTTTAGCAGTTTCTGTTACCTGCTCATAGTCACCAGTCTTGGCTCCCTTACTTAATGAACTACCAACACCTACTGCCAAACTACCAGCTTTAATCCAGTCTTTAACATTATCTAAGCTAACTCCACCAGTAGGCATAAGTGGTGCCTGTGGTAAAGGTCCCTTAACAGCTTTGATAATTTTTGGTCCAAATAAAGTAGCAGGGAAAATCTTAATAATATCTGCACCAAACTTCATGGCTTTAACTACTTCAGTCACACTCATTGCACCCGGCATAACAGCCTTTTGATAGCGATTACACATTGCTATTGTTTCTTCATCTAAAGAAGGAGAAACAATATACTCAGCTCCAGCTAAAATACAGGCTCGAGCAGTTTCAGCATCTAAAACTGATCCTGCACCAATTAAAATTTCATCTCTGCTGTACTCATCAGTTAACTGCTTGATTACATCTAACGCACCCGGAACAGTCATTGTAATTTCAATAGCATCAATTCCACCAGCTTTTACCGCTTCAGTAATCTTTAATGCCTTTTCTGCATTTTCAGCTCTAACAACAGCAACAATCCCAGTTTCTTCAATTCTCTTTAAATCTTCAACTTTACTCATTAAATAAGCCTCCTTTTAATTTTAAACCTTTTTCAAAACAGCTCAGCATCCTATTCGAATCTCTCAGCCGGTATTTTAAGACAGTGTTTCTAATAGTAAAACACTGTTTTATTTATATCTCGTTTTATATTATTCTATACTCAGAACAATAATCCTTCTTTTTTTGCAAAAAAAATTAAAAAAATTTATAAAAAGCAAAAAGAGCCCCCAAAAGGGCTCTTTTGATTACAATATTATCTTTTAATGTAAAATGCTATCATATCATTATTTGAACCAGGTCCAAAAGATGTCTATTGGACCTGGTTCAAATGAAATTAATGAAATTGGTCAAATGAAGCTTATTACTTAATTATATCTGTTCCCATAAATGGTCTTAAGACCTCAGGCACTGTAACTGTTCCATCTTCATTCTGATAATTTTCCAGGATAGCTGCCACTGTTCTTCCAATTGCCAGACCTGATCCATTTAAAGTGTGGACAAATTCTGTACTGGCCTCTGGTTCAGGACGATAGCGAATTCCGGCTCTTCTGGCCTGAAAATCTTCGAAGTTTGAACAGGAAGAAATTTCTCTATAAGTTTCATAAGCTGGCATCCAGACTTCCAGATCATAAGTTTTAGCAGAAGAGAAAGTCAAATCCCCTGTACATAAGCTTACAACTCGGTAGGGAAGTTCCAGTTTCTGCAGCACATCTTCTGCATCTGCAGTAATTTTTTCTAATTCATCATAAGAATCTTCCGGCTTAACAAACTTAACCATTTCTACTTTGTTAAACTGGTGCTGACGGATAATTCCTCTGGTGTCACGCCCGTGGGCCCCGGCTTCTGCTCTAAAGCAGGCACTGTAGGCAGTTAAATACTCAGGCAGCTGTTCAACATCCAGAATTTCATCTCTGTACATATTTGTAACAGGCACCTCAGCTGTTGGAATTAAATAATAATCATGGCCTTCAAGTTTAAACATATCTTTTTTAAACTTGGGCAGCTGACCGGTCCCGGTCATACTATCTGCATTGGCAACAAATGGTGGAAAAACTTCCTTATAGCCGTGTTCATCTGTATGCAGGTTGAGCATAAAGTTGATTAGGGCTCTCTCTAATCTGGCACCTGCTCCTTTTAGAAAGGTAAAGCGGGTACCAGTAACCTTTCCACCTCTTTCAAAATCTAAGATATCTAAATCTTCTCCAATATCCCAGTGAGCCTTGAATTCGAAATCAAATTTTCTGGGCTCTCCCCATTTTCTAATTTCCTGATTATCCTCTTCATCTGTACCCACAGGTACACTCTGATGCGGAATATTAGGAATTGATAAAAGCAGCTCATTTAATTCTGCTTCAACCTCGGCTACCTGCTGGTCAAGTTCTTTAATTCTGGCAGAAACATCCTGCATCTCAGAAATTAAATCAGAAGCATCTTCTCCATTCCTCTTTAACTCACCAATTTTATCAGAATTAACATTACGCTTATGTTTTAACTGTTCAGCTTCATATAATAGATCACGTCTTTTGTCATCAAGTTCCTGAAATTTTTTGACTGGTGACTCCATATTTCTTTTTTTCATTGCCTCTTCCAGCACTTCTGGATTTTCTCTAATAAATCTCATATCTAACATTTTTATTCCTCCTTAAAATTTATTTTAAATTTAATTTTAAACTCGATAAAATAAAAAAACTCCTCCCTAAAAAAGGGACGAGAATGCTCGTGGTGCCACCCTAATGACAGCTTTTAAAATGCTGCCGCTTAAATAGATTTAACGGTCTCAACCGGTTCAGCTTACTCATGATTTTTCGGCCTCACAGCTCCAAACTGGATTCGATTATTAACTGGCTAATTTGCAGCAGCCATCAGCTTTCTAATTTCAGTTAATAAATCTACTAATGTCCTTCACAGCTTTTATATTACTGGCTATTTATTTATTATGCTAATTATATTACAGCTTTTTTCTAAATTCAAGTTAAAATCATTAAAAGTTTATTCTTTTTTAAGCAGCTTCTATAAATAATCTTATTAGATAGATTAGTTTATGCTAATTTAAGTCTAATCAAAATAAACTTTTTCCAGCCTTTCACTTAAATTACAGACAATCTCATAATTAATTGTACCACAGAGTTCGGCAATTTCGGCAGCTGATATCTCCTCATCTCCCTGATGGCCAATTAAGACAACTTCATCTCCAACTTCAGCATTCTTTATCTGATCAACACTGACAATAGTCTGACCCATACAGACCCTGCCTCTTATTGGTGCCCGCTGGCCTCTAATCAAAACCTCTCCCCGATTGGAAAGCAGTCTGGGATAACCATCTTTATAACCTATCGGAAGTACTGCCAGCTTTTCCTCACTATCAGTTTTATAAGTTGAACCATAACTGACAGCAGAACCGGCAGGAAGGCTTCGAAGCTGTACAATCCTTGTTTTAAAAGATAGAAGCGGTTTAATTTCAGCCTCATTTCTTAATTGGTCAGATGGCAGCAGTCCATAGAGCATAATTCCAGGTCTGACTAAATCAAGGGAAGTTTTTTCTAAATCTATTACAGCTGCACTATTTGCTATATGTAATTGCGGTAACTTATAACCAGCGGCTCTAATTCTAGTTAAAGCAGTTTTAAATCTTTCAAGCTGAAGCTGAGAAAATTCTTTGTTCTGCTCATCAGCTCTAGCAAAATGAGAAAATATACCTTCTACTTTAATATATTCAAGCTCCTCAGCTAAATTATAAATTTCTGGTAACTCTTCCGGAAAGAATCCAATCCTTCCCATTCCGGTATCAAATTTTAAATGTACCTTGATTATTTTATCAGCTTTAGAACCGGCTTCATTTAAAGCCTTTAAAGTTTTTAAACTGGCAGCTGTCTGAATTAAATCACCTTTTATAATATCCTGGAACTGGGAAGCTAAAACCTCAGCTAAGACTAAAATGGGTTTTTTAATGCCAATATTTCTCAATTCAATTCCTTCATCCGGACTGCCGACACAGAAATATTCTACTCCCAACTGAGATAATTTTTTAGCCACCTGGACAGCTCCATGACCATAGGCATTTGCTTTAACAACTGCAGCAATTTTTGTGTTTTTATTAATCTTACTACGAATAAAATTATAATTTTCTTCTAAAGCACTGAGATCAATTTCAATCCAGGCCGGCCTTTTTAAATTTAGTTCCATCTTTTAACCTCCATCGACTGCTTCAACTTACTGCTATAAATATTCTTATGATTCATTTACTGCCATGATTCTAATAATTTATCTAAATTTTTGTATTCCTGATTAAAACTTTCGGCAACTGCCTGACAGATTATTTCTCCCTGATAAATATTTAAACCTAAGGCCAGTGAATAGTCATTAAGCATCGCCTTTTTATATCCTCGGGCAGCTAATTTTTTAATATAAGGCAGAGTTGCATTGGTCAGAGCAAAGGTTGAAGTTCTGGCAACTGCTCCCGGCATATTAGCCACCGAATAATGTATTACTCCGTGTTTAGTAAAGACTGGATCATCATGGGTTGTCGGATAAGTACCCTCTATACAACCACCCTGGTCAATTGCTACATCAACAACTACAGAACCGTTGGTCATAGTTTTTATCATTTCTTCTGTAACCAGATTGGGTGCCTTGGCTCCAGGAATTAATACTGCCCCAATAACTACATCCGCTTCTTTTACTTCCTCAGCTACATGAGACTGATTGGACATTATTGTTTTAATTCCACAGGGAAAGGTGTCATCAATATAACGCATTGTTGACTGCTTAATATCCATAATTGTCACATCTGCTCCCATACCAAGGGCAATTTTGGCTGCATTACGGCCAACTATACCTCCACCAATAACAACAACTTTAGCTGGTTTTACCCCCGGAACTCCGCCCAGCAGCATTCCACTTCCACCTTTTGGCTTTTCCAGAAAAGAAGCTGCGGCCTGAACAGATAATCTCCCTGCGACTTCACTCATCGGAGTTAAAAGCGGCAGCTCACCATCTTCTGTCTGAACAGTCTCATATGCAACTGCAGTTACACCTCTTTCTTTCAGAGCTTCTGTTAATTCCTGATCTGCAGCTAAATGAAGATAAGTAAATAAAATTTGTCCTTCTTTAAATAAATTATATTCTTCTTTTAAAGGTTCTTTGACTTTAATGATCATTTCTGCCCGATCAAAGAGCTCTTTTTTGTCAGCTATTATTTCTGCACCAGCCTCTTTATAATCCTGATCAGAAATACCGCTCCCCTTACCGGCATTTTTTTCAATTAAAATTTGATGTCCTGCTTTTTTTAAAATTTCAGTACCTGCAGCTGTTAAAGCTACTCGATTTTCGTTGTTTTTAATCTCTTTTGGCACAGCAATTATCATTAAAATCAGCTCCCCATTTAATTTTAAAGAAAATTTTATCTATAACCATAATATCAGATATATTCTTTTATTAAAAGTGATTTATTTTTAAGCGCATAAAAAAATTCCTGCCTTTTTCTAGGGCAGGAATTTTTATTTTCTTCATTTATTAATTTTATAATTGAATATCTATTTCTGCATCTTCTCTTAAGCCTTCAACAAATTCCTGAAAAGCCTGATTTTGTTTCTGACCTCTAAGCTGACTTTTAATTTGAGATTTTACTTCCTCAAATTCTCTAACTCCTGCTTCTCTAGAATCAGTCACTTTAATTAAATGAAAACCAAACTGAGTTTCCACTGGCTCAGAACTTACCTCTCCTACACTTAATTCCATTGCAGCATCACGGAAAGTTTTATCTAAACCCTGCTCATTAGCAGTGATAAATCCTAAATCTCCACCATTTTCTGCTGTAGGACCTGTAGAATGCTCTCTGGCCATTTCTGCAAAATCAGCACCATTATGAATCTCAGTTAATATTTCTTCAGCCTTTTCTTTCTCATCGAATAAAATATGGCTTACTTTTTTCTGTTCAGAAGTTTCGAACTGCTGCTGATTGCTATCATAATATTCTTTAGCTTCTTCATCACTTACACTAACTTCATTTACTACTTCTTCTCTTAATTTATTTACCAGAAAACCATTCATATTATTTTCAAAAAACATATCTTTATACTGCTGCATGGATTCAAAACCCTGCTGCTGAATAGCCTGTTCCAGCTGTTCATCATTTAAATTGTTCTGCTGTTTTAAAGCATTTATCTGCTGATCAAAAATATTATTCATTTCCTGATCACTAACTTCAAGTCCTCTATTTTTAGCTTCCTGGACGAGCAACTCATTTGTAACTAACTGTTCCAGCTTTAATTTCTGGAATTCATTAACTACTTCCTGACCCGCTTCTGTTTGTAAGATTACAGAAGCAAATTCCTGATTAGACTGTAATAGCTGCATTAAGATGTTTCTAACTCCAGCAAACTGTTCCAGTTCCTGCATCGAAATTTCTTCTCCATTTACATAAGCTGCAACTTCTGGAGTTTCTTCAGTTACTGTCTCATTAACATCTTCCATATCCTGAGCCATAACTGGAACTGATAAAACTAATAAAATTGCTACTGTGATAACTAAAATATTTTTCTTTAAATTCATTAATAAACACTCCCAATTTAAATATTCTAAATTTTTATCCATCGATAATTATTATACCATAAAATCCATTAGAAGCAAACAAGCTCAACTGATTCTAATCCTATTCTAATTATTAATAATAGCAGAAAGGAGATACCAGAATTGATATCTCCTTTAAGTTTAATATTTAACTTTTCATTTTACTGCTTAGTTTATTCTTCTAATTTAGGCTTTAATACCCTCAGCATAAAAGCAGTTACAATTGTACCAGCTATAATTGCCAGTGCATAAAATCCAAGATTAGTTACAACATTTGGAATTGGCAGTACGAAAATTCCACCATGAGGAGCTCGTAAACCTACCCCAAATAACATTGATAGAGCACCTGTAATAGCAGAACCGGTCATAATTGAAGGGATGACTCTGATTGGATCAGCCGCAGCAAAAGGAATAGCACCTTCAGTTATAAAGGAAATTCCCATAAACCAGGCGGGCTTACCAGCTTCAATTTCCTGACGGGTAAATCTATTTTTAAATAATACAGTTGCTAAAGCAAGTCCTAAAGGAGGTGTCATACCAGCAGCCATAATTGCTGCCATTGGTCCATAAATTTCTGATCCTAAAAGACCAACTCCAAAAGTATAGGCAGCTTTATTAACCGGTCCACCCATATCAAAGGCCATCATTGCACCTAAAATAAGTCCAAGTAAAACTGCATTAGCATCTGTCATTCCCTGCAGCCATGATTCTAAGCCATTCATTATACCTTCCACAGGTGGTCCAATTAAATAAATCATTAAAAGTCCAACGATTAAACTGGCCAAAAATGGTAAAATTAATATCGGCATTAGACCCTGTAAATTTTCTGGCAGTTTAATTGTTTTCTTTAACCACTGAGTAATATATCCAGCTAAGAAACCTGCAATAATACCACCTAAGAAACCTGCACCTATACTGCTTGCCAGCATACCACCAATCATACCAGGAGCAATACCAGGACGATCAGCAATTGAGAAAGCAATATAACCAGCTAAAATTGGAACCATGAGAGCAAAGGCAGAATTTCCACCAATCTGCATTAAAGCAGCAGCAAGTGAACCTTCCTGTTCCGCCGCATTAATACCAAAAACAAAAGAAAGTGCAATTGAAAGACCACCAGCAACAACAAAGGGAAGCATAAATGAAACACCGGTCATTAAGTGTTTATATGCACCTGTTCTCTTTTCTTTACGCTTTGATTTTTCATCACTAACCTGAGAATAAAGATTTGAATCAACTTCACTTTTTTTGCCGGATTCAGCACCTTCCAGAGCCTGATTAATTAAAGCCTCCGCATCATTAATTGCATCAGCAACAGCCACTTCTACAATATACTTACCACCAAATCGATCTTTGCTGACATTGGTGTCAGCTGCGATAATTACAGCATCTGCTTCTTTGATATCCTGATCTGTTAATTCATTTTCCACACCAACAGATCCCTGAGTTTCTACCTTCATCTGCACATCCATTTTTTTGCCAGCTTCTTCTAATGATTCAGAAGCCATATAGGTATGTGCTATCCCAGTTGGACAGGAAGTTACAGCAACAATTTTCTTCATAAACTAATCCTCCTCATTTTTTTGAAATCTATTTAGATATTTTCCAGCACACTCATTACCTCTTCTTCATCCTTGGCTTCTAAGAGGCTGTTCCTAAAATCATCATGAATTAAATTTCTGGACAGTTTAGCTAATAATTTTAAATGCTCATCATGAGATTCTTCGGGAACAGTGATTAAGAAAAATAAATAGCTTGGTTTTTCATCCATAGAACCATAATCAATACCTTTTTCTGAACGGCCAAAGGCAACTGCAGGTCTTTTAACTGCTGAGCTTTTTACATGTGGAATGGCTACCCCTTTTCCAACTCCAGTTGTACCTTTTTCTTCTCTTTCCATTGCTTTTTTGATTACTTCTTCTTTATCAGTTATTATTTCATTTTCAGCCATGATTTCAATCATTTCTTTAATTACTGAATCTTTGTCCTCACTTGTTAAATTCATTTTAATCAAATTTTGATTAATAAATTCATTTACTTCCATTATTATACCCCTTTTCTTTGCTTAATAAATTTTTTCTACTTTAGTACTATTTTTTATTCTCTCTATTAACTGGTCGTCAATCTTAGAGATTGATCCACTTTCTACAAAAGCTGTTGCCAGCGCTGCAGCAAAAATACCTGTTTCCTTTAAACCCTGATCATTATCTATCTCAGCAGCCAGACCAGCAACCATTGTATCACCAGCACCAACTGTTGTCTGAGAAACTTTTACCTGGGGAGTATAAATTCTATATCCCTCAGATTCAGAAGCAATAAATGCCCCCTTTTCTCCCAGAGAAATCATTACAACACTTACTCCCTGATCAAGTAAATACTTAGCACCCCTTTTTAGATCATCATTACTGTGTATTTTTCTTCCCAACAAATTTTCAAGTTCCTCTAAATTAGGTTTAACTAAATAAGGAGCCTTTTTTAAAGCCAGTTTGAATTCTTCCCCTGAACTATCTAAAATAACCCTTGCCTCTTTTTCTTTTGCTTTTTCAATTAACACAGCATAAATATCTTTATCTACACCAGCAGGCAAACTTCCTGAAAGAACAAATGTCTTATTTTTCTTAACTGACTTTTCAAATAAAGCGATAAAATCATTAACATTTTCCTCACTTACTCTACCCGCTTCATTAATTTCAGTTTCACGATTAGTTTCTTTTTCTTTAATCTTTAAATTCTGTCTTGTTTCAAAATCAGACCAGATAAAGTCGGAATTAACACCTCGGTTTTCAAGCATTGAAGTAATTGTCCTGCCATTATTGCCGCCAACTATACCAAGAGCTTTATTTTCTACCTTTAATTCTGTCAAAACTTCAGAAACATTTATTCCTTTTCCTCCAGCCAAAACTGTAGTTTCCTTAACCCTATTTAATTTGCCAACTTTTAAATTATCCAAAATAATTATTTTATCGAGGGCTGGATTCAAAGTCACTGTCAAAATCATCTGCTCACCTCCATTATTTATTTTAAGCTAGAATAACTTCAATCTTTTCCTGTTCAAGACTTTTTTTCTTATTCTCCTGGATAAAATCTGTAATAATAAAATCTATCTGATTTAATTCAGCAAATCTATAAAAATAAATTTCCTCCCATTTGCTCTGATCAAATATTAGAAAATTCTCGCCAGCTATTTTTAAAGCAATCTCCTTGAGTTTTGCCTCATTTAAATCAGGTGTTGTCGCTGCCGATTCTAAATTAAAACCATTTGAGCCAATAAAACACTTATCTACCCTTAATTTTTTTAGACTATCTTCTGCCATTGGTCCAATCATAGCTTCAGTTGACCACTTAAAATTACCACCAATCACTACCAGTTCACATTCAAGATCATTCTCATTTATTTTATTAATAATATGAAGAGCGTGAGTTACTATCGTAAGATTCTTTTTTTCTGCTAAAAAATCAATAATATGACTGGTTGTTGTACCGGCATCAATAAATACTGTATCTCCATCTTTTATAATTTCTGCTGCCTTTTTTCCAATTGACTTTTTTTCATTGGCCAGCTTATCTTCTTTTTCTTTGAAAGTTGGTTCTAACTTACTGCTGCCGCTTAAGATTGCTCCTCCATGAGTTCGGCGGAGAAATCCGTCTTTTTCTAATTCACTTAAATCTCTGCGGATTGTTGCACGTGAAACATCAAAATTTTGACTTAGTTCATTAACACTTGCTCTTTTTTTATTTTCCAACAATTTTATAATTTGTTTTCTTCTCTCTTCAGCAAACATTAAGAAAACCTCTTTTCATCATTTTTTATGTTTGTTTATGATTGTTTGTTTTCGTTTTTGTTCATTTATGATTATATATTATTCGTTTTTGTTTGTCAACATAATTTTCAAAAAACTTTAAAAAGGGAGATCTTAAGCTAGTTGTTATAAAAACCAATAAAATACTCTATAAAAACAAAAAAAGACCCTTTAAAAGGTCTCTAAATAAAAAAATGGCTCCCCGAGCAAGACTCGAACTTGCGACAAGATGATTAACAGTCACCTGCTCTACCAACTGAGCTATCGGGGAGTATAAAATATTAATATTTTCTTTTACTGTAATATATTGTAGCAAAAATACTATTATATTTCCAGTACTTTTTTAGATTTTTTCTAAAAAAGTCATTTTAAATAAAAAAAGGACCGGCAGCGACCTACTCTCCCACATCGTTACCAATGCAGTACCATAGGCGCTGGAGGACTTAACTTTTGTGTTCGAGATGGGAACAAGTGGAGCGAAGCGAGTTCTTTTTTCTACTGAATAAAGCTTCTACAAGCGTTAATAATTAATCTGTGATTGAAATTTAGATAACTATACAATCAAAGATACATATAGGAAATAATGATTAAGCCCTCGATCTATTAGTACCAGTTAGCTTAATGTATTACTACACTTACACCTCTGGCCTATCTACCTTATCATCTTTAAGGGATCTTACCTTCTTAACAAAGTGAGATACCTAATCTTGAAGTCTGTTTCACGCTTAGATGCTTTCAGCGCTTATCTTTTCCACACTTAGCTACTCAGCTATGCTCCTGGTGGAACAACTGATTCACCATCGGTGTGTCCATCCCGGTCCTCTCGTACTGGGGACAGCTCTTCTCAAGTATCTTTCGCCTGCGACGGATAGGGACCGAACTGTCTCACGACGTTCTGAACCCAGCTCGCGTACCGCTTTAATTGGCGAACAGCCAAACCCTTGGAACCTGCTTCAGCTCCAGGATGCGATGAGCCGACATCGAGGTGCCAAACCTCCCCGTCGATGTGAACTCTTGGGGGAGATAAGCCTGTTATCCCCGGGGTAACTTTTATCCGTTGAGCGACGGCAATTCCACACTATACCGCCGGATCACTAAGTCCTACTTTCGTACCTGCTCGACTTGTCTGTCTTGCAGTTAAGCTCCCTTCTGCCTTTACACTCTTCGTGCGATTTCCATCCGCACTGAGGGAACCTTTGAGCGCCTCCGTTACTGTTTGGGAGGCGACCGCCCCAGTCAAACTGCCCGCCTGACAATGTCCTGTGACCAGTTTATGGCCTCCAGTTAGAATTCCGCTGTAGAAAGGGTGGTATCCCACCAGCGACTCCACTGACATTGGCATGCCAGTTTCAAAGTCTCCCACCTATCCTGTACATTCTACATCAAAACCCAATATCAGGCTGCAGTAAAGCTCCACGGGGTCTTTCCGTCCTGTCGCAGGTAGCCTGCATCTTCACAGGCAATTTAATTTCACCGAGTCCCTTGTTGAGACAGCATCCAAGTCGTTACGCCATTCGTGCAGGTCGGAACTTACCCGACAAGGAATTTCGCTACCTTAGGACCGTTATAGTTACGGCCGCCGTTTACTGGGGCTTAGGTTCAGACCTTCGTGCATAAGCACTAAGCCTTCTCCTTGACCTTCCAGCACCGGGCAGGCGTCAGCCCCTATACTTCGTCTTACGACTTAGCAGAGACCTGTGTTTTTGATAAACAGTCGCTTGGATCTTTTCACTGCGACCCACTAGCTAGTGCTAATGGGTACCCCTTCTCCCGAAGTTACGGGGTCATTTTGCCGAGTTCCTTAACAAGGGTTCTCTCGCGCGCCTTAGAATTCTCTTCCCGTCTACCTGTGTCGGTTTGCGGTACGGGCACT
>QBLP01000232.1 GCA_003070825.1 Halanaerobium sp.
AAGCCAGGGAAATCGTAAATCTTCCTTCCGAAGAACCGTGGATCAAATGAGCGGCCGCAGAAAGGTTTTCCTGTAGGTCTTTATTTTTATGCAGATAATCCAGAGTTATTTCTGTGCCGCGGTAGCCATACTTGCGGAGCAGTCTGTCTATCTCCTGGTCCTCACCGAATTTGTGAATCCCAGGAGCAATAATGATCAGCTCTCCTCCATCAGCAACTGCCATTCTGGTTCTATAAATTGCCTTGCCACCAATCCAGGTGCTTTTAAATTTATCTTCTTTTAAGTAAACCACCACTTTTTGCAGCGGTTTTTCTACCTTTATAATATTTTCCTGCTGGCTTAAAGCTACTGCTTTTTCGAAGCTTTTTCTGCTGCTGCCTGTAAATATTCCCTTGATTTCTGTTAAGCCTGTTTTCTGGTCGCTGATCGGAGAATTAACAGTCATCAAATAAAGGAGCGGCAGCTGATCGAGAAATTGACGCTGGCAGTAATCATATAACTTTCTAACAGGTGAGTGATCCTTACCCATTATTTTTTCCATTCCTGCCAGTGCTCCCAAAAAGTGTGATTTATTAATAATCTGATTACCGCCACAGCCGACCACTATATTTTTAGTGTAATTTGCCATCCCCACTACCTCATGCGGAATAACCTGGCCGATGGAAATTATCAGATCAAATTTGTCGTCAAATAAGTGTTTGTGTATTTCTAAAGGAATTGCCTCAGTTAATTCTCCCTCGGAAAATTCTTTCATCTTTGCTGCTGGAATCTCGCCAACTTTAATTGTTTCAGTTCGCCAGTTGTGAGCCAGAAAGGCAGCAGCTGGAATTTCGCCAAACATTGCCTTTAAAGATTCACGGTCCATTGGGTCGTGAGTTCCAGAGGCAGGTAAAACTTTTATCTCTGCTATCTGATCAGCCAGTTTAAAATAGAGGGTCTCGGTTAGAGGCCCCAGAGCTGAAGACTTGCGGCTGTAATCAGGTGGAATCAAAAGCAAACTTTCCACTCCAGCAGCTTTTATCTCTGCAGCCAGTTTATTTAAATAGTCTTCAATTTCCTCCTGCGCCAGGTATTTACCCGGGCTGACAATTTCTGATTTGATGTTATTCATCTTTTTCTCTCCTAATTATGATTTAGAGAAATAATAAGCTAACTCAGCTTTTACCATTCAGCGACTGTGCCGTCCTGATTCCGCCAGACTGGATTCTTCCAGTTATGTGAGTCTCTGGCTCTTTCTCGAACCAGCTCTTCGTTAATTTCGATTCCAAGTCCCGGTTGGGATGGGATTTCGGCATAGCCAGCTTTATATTTAAAAACTTCTTTATTTTTAAGATAATCGAGCAGATCATTACCCTGATTGTAGTGGATTCCCAGACTCTGCTCCTGAATAAATACATTTGGACAAACAGCATCAATCTGTAAACTTGCAGCCAGGTTAACTGGTCCCAGCGGAGAATGAGGTGCAACTGCAGTATCATAGGCTTCTGCCATGGCAGCAATTTTTCTAACCTCGGAAATTCCTCCAGCATGTGACAAGTCGGGCTGGATGATATCAACTTTATTTAATTCAAATACTTTTTTGTAATCCCAGCGGCTGAATAACCTCTCACCAAGAGCAATTGGAATGCCAAAAGTATCCATTGTGGCGAGGGCTTCAATATTTTCGGAAAGCACCGGCTCTTCGATAAACATCAGCCGAAACGGCTCCAGTTCCTTAAAGAGGATGCGCGCCATTCCTTTATGAACCCGGCCGTGAAAATCAACTGCTATCCCAAAATCAGGGCCGAGCTGATCTCTAATCGCTGCCACCCGGGCAACTGCCTGATCCACTTTTGTGTAACTATCTATGTAATGTAATTCCTCAGTTCCATTCATTTTTACTGCTGTAAAACCGGCATCTTGCTTTTGCTGAGCTGCCTGAGCAACATTATCCGGTCGGTCTCCACCGATCCAGGAATAAACTCTCACCTTATCTCTGACCTTACCTCCCAGGAGTTCATAGACCGGCTGTTCAAGAAACTTACCCTTGATATCCCAGAGCGCCTGGTCAATACCTGCAATAGAACTCATCAAAACCGGGCCACCTCTGTAAAATGCACCTCGATATAATGTCTGCCAGATATCTTCAATCTCTAAAGGATTTCTACCGATAAGATAGTCTTCCATTTCTTTGACTGCCGCCCTAACTGTATCAGCCTTTCCTTCAACAACTGGCTCTCCCCAGCCTGAAATCCCCTGGTCAGTTGAGATTTTAAGGAAAAGCCAGCGGGGTGGAATTTTAAATAATTCCAGTTTAGTTATTTTCAAAATAATCAGCTCCTGACTGAAGTTAAGATAATTTTTAGCTGCTTAAAACTTTGTGCTCAGTAATTTTATGTTCTATGTTTAAACTTATTAGTAATTTTTACTGATATTGTATATCTGCTATTTGATATGTGATATATCAGAGATAAGCAAAAAATTTCCTTAATTATTTCTAATTAAGACTTGTCTTTGCTTATTCATAATTATATTTATTAGTAGATAATATTCTTTCTATTTTTAATATTACAATATTTAACTGCAGATTGCAAATTAAATTTGCAGCTTTTTATTAAGCTCGGTTTTTAATTGATGCATCTTCTGCAATTTTAACCCTGTCCAGGTGGCGGTATAATATCTTCTCTGCCTTAGCTTTATCTCCTTTTAAAATACAGTCGATTAAATCTATATGCTCCTGGCGGGAAGTTTCAGATCGCTTATAATTTAAATAGCTAAAAAGCATTGTATAGTGATTGATCATCTTTAGATAACTGTCAATTAAATAATTATTGTGGGAAGCAAGGACTATCTCCTTGTGCAGTTTGCTATCATAACTGGTAAAATATTTTTTATGACCATTTTCAAATTTATCTTTGAGGTCAGAGATTACCCCCCGGTCTATTTCTTCAAAATAATTATCAAGACAGTAAATCTCGTGCATCTTTCTTACTTCCAGAATATCATTGACCTCTGCTTCGGAAAAATTTTTGACGAAAAATCCAACCCGAGGCCTGTTTTCCACCAGATCTTCATTTGCCAGTCGGCGCAGAGCATCCCTTACCGGCATCAGCGAAATCCCGTGTTCTTCTGCAATCTCCCTGGTGTTGAGCTGCTCACCAAGATCCACATCTCTATTTAGTATTTTTTCTTTTAACATTGAATAAACCTGATCGGTCAGGCTTTTTTTATTAATTGCCATTATTACACTTCCTAAAATTTATGTGATATATCAG
>QBLP01000233.1 GCA_003070825.1 Halanaerobium sp.
GCATTTAAATGGCAAAATTAAAGAGAAAAAATCTATAATTATTCCGATGCTGATTTTAATAATCTTATTTTTAACTGTCGGTATTTACATATATTTAAATGGAGAAGCTCTAATTACAGAAGAACTTGATTTTCAATTAAATAAAAACAGCAGCTTTTTTACTTTATACCAGTCTTTATATTTTTTATTCACTGGAGCAGGGATTGTTTTTTTGCTGTCTATTTTTACTAAAAAAAGATACATGTTTGGTTCTTTAGTTATGTTTTCTTTAATTTTGATTATTATGTTAAAAACCTTATTTTTACCAACTTTAAATACTGTTAAATCTGAAAGATATCTGGCTGAAGATCTGGCAGCAGCCTATAATGAAAGTACAGAAGTTGGATTATGGGGTTCGTTAAATAATGACAGCGGCTTTGTTTTTTATAATGGAATCTATTATGATAAAATATTTTCTGAGGCAGAAGAGGCAAGAGAGTTTATTAACTCTGAAGGAAATCAAATTTTAATAATTAATGAAGCTGAAAAATTATATGATAATTTTAAACAGAATGACTATCAGGGTTTTAAAGTTAATAAATACAGAGTTGGCAGTGATGACATGCTGCTTTTGATTGAAAAGCCTCTTTTAACAAACAGGGCTTTAGATTCTGATAATAGAATGGCTGAGGAATAATGAAAAAAGAATATAACTGCAAAATTCTATATCCAGATGACGGCAGTAGTTATAAGAGCAGTAAAAAATAGATGATAAACCGTTTTAATTAGCTACCGATTTAAGGAGGATTAATTATATGTTTTGGTTAGTAGTTGGGTTTGTGGGACAAATAATGTTTGGAATGAGATTTTTTGTGCAGTGGATTGCTTCTGAGAAAGCTAAAAAAAGTGTTATTCCGATTGCTTTCTGGTATCTCAGCATCTGCGGAAGTTTGATATTATTAGTATATGCTGTCCATAGAAGGGATCCTGTTTTTATTTTAGGACAGTCAACGGGATCTTTTATTTATCTCCGTAATTTATATCTTATAAAAAATGAAAAGGAAAATGAGTTATAATGAATTTGAAAAACACTTCTTTTATTTCCTATCAAAAAGAGGGGATAAGTATAATGATCCGCAGTGATATTTCAGAGAGATGGCTCGATAATTTTATAAATCAATTTATAAATATGAATAGTTTAGATAAGGCAGAAGTTCTATATGATAAAAGAAATACAATCACTAAAATCGATGATCAAATTTTGGGAAAGGAAATAGCAGTAAAAGAATTTCACCTTGAAAAGACCTATGATCAACTACGCTTTCGCCTGCTTCCTTCTAAAGCAGAACGTTCTTTAAAAATAGCAAGAGCCTTAAAGGAAGCCGGACTTAAAACTCCGGGACCACTTGCTGTAATAGAAAAACGAGGTAAAACCAATGAGCTGATTTTCAGTTATTATCTAACTAATTATGTTGATTATGATTTTAATATGCTGGATATTGCAAAGGATTTTGAGCATCCTGAAAGATATAAAATTAAAGAACTGATGCCTCAGCTTGGAAAAGAAGTTAAGAGAATGCATCAAGCCAATATTGTTCATAATGATCTGCATGCCGGAAATATCCTGGTTAAGGATTTTGAAACTAAGCCCAAACTGTATTATATAGATTTAAATAGAGGTCGGATTAAAGACGAACTTTCTCAAAAAGATAAGATAAATGATCTCAAGCGTTTAAAATTTACTGCTCAGGAAAAGAAGATTTTTTTTAAAAATTATGCTCCGGGAAATTGGAAGTACTACTACAGGAAAGTAAGTGAAGCCCGCCAGAAGAGAAGAAAATTTGTGGAAACTAAAAATAAAATAAGAGAATTTTTTGGAATTCAAAAAGGCTAACTCACAATTTATAAGAGATAGTCTTTTAGAATTTATAGTATGATTTTCAGCTGATATTTTCAGACTATTCCTCCAGATTATAGTTACATTAATTTAAGCATCCTATTTTTATCTCATTTTTCGACATGAACCGGGAGCTGTTGCTTTTGCTGTAGCAGCTGCGGCGGAGCACAGCCGGGGAAAAGTAAAGAAAATTAAAATTGACGGTTTTGTCTATAAAAATGGAATGTCAACAGGTTTACCCGGGATCAGTCTGAAGAAGAGCTGGATAAGATCATCAAAAAGATGAATATACAACAGCTGATTGAGCTGGTAGAAAAAGAATTTGACAGCCGTCATCTGCACTCTGCGGTTTATTTTATGCAGCAGCCCCAGGAGTGTTAGCAGCTTTACTTTATCTGGCCGGAAATGAAGATAAAATTGAAACAGCGATCAATAATTTAATCAGTGATACAAGTGGCGTTTATTGTGATGGTGCCAAAGGGAGCTGTGCTTTGAAATCATTATCAGCAGCAGAACTGGCTTTAAGATATTTTGATCTAATAATTCAGGATTTAGATTGTTACTTACCTTCAGGATTTATCAACTGTTCTTTAAGTAAAACTTTTGAGAATCTGACAGCTCTTTCTCAGCCTGTAGAAAACACAGTTAATAATACACTATTTAAAGTAGTAGAAAATAATGTCTGCTGAAGCTCGAAGAACTAACAAACAGGGTAGGACTGCCGGCGAAAATGCTGCTGGAGCAGATGAGCTTTTCCAGGTTGACCTTGCTTATGCACCACCCTATTCAGGCCCAAAGATGCTGCGGCCATTCTGGGAATGGTAGCGCAAAAGAAATTATAATTTTGTTCATCTGTCTCTGGTTTTAATATATTTTTAATATAATTTTAATATAATTAAGTTGTTAAATTAATTATTGGAGTTGATTCTATGATTAATATAGAGCTAAAAAATGATTCTAAAACTTTATTTTTCTTAATCCATGGTTATACAGGAAGTCCAACAGACTTTAACGGCTTACCAGAATATTTAAACAGCAATCTTGATGTAAATGTTAAAGTGATGCTTCTCAGGGGACATGGTAGAACAGTCCAGGCACTTGATAATATAGGTTTAAAAGATTTTATTAATCAAATAGAAGCTGAATTAAAAAGTGATTTAGAAAAATATGAGGAAGTTATTCTCGGTGGTGTTTCTTTTGGAGCCCAGATGGCACTTCATTTTGCCAGTAAGTTTCCTGTAGATGGTGTATTTAATGTCTGCTTACCATATAAACACCACTTTACAAAAAAATTAGATAAAAAATTGGCGACTTATTCCTTCTTTTGATATAATATTTGTTACCTACAACAAATATGAAAGGAATAAA
>QBLP01000234.1 GCA_003070825.1 Halanaerobium sp.
ATATATTTCTGAGGAAAGTTATAAGAGCTTCAGCAGGGAGTCAGTTAAAATTGCATCTATCTTAGAAAAAATAGCTTCCTCGTATTTAACAGCTAAGGGCTATCAAAAACTGCAGAAAAAATTTAAGCAGGAACTTATACTATCTTTAAGCAATCTGCTTGCTATTCATGATCAGTACACAGAAGGACACAACCAGCAGGTCGCTAAATTGAGTAAAGATCTGGCCCGGGCTGCTGGTTTAAATAAAAAAGAAGTTCAAAAAGCTTACTGGAGCGGTATGCTGCATGATATTGGTAAAACATTAATTCCGGCTTCAATCTTAACTAAAAAAGGACCTCTAACAGAAGCGGAGTTTTTAAGAATCAAAAAACATCCTGAATGGGCCTACAGAGCTTTAAAGGATTCAGCAGAATTAAAGGATATAGCAAAATATGTACTTCACCATCATGAAAAGTGGGATGGAAGTGGATATCCCGACCAGTTGACAGGAACTGAAATCCCCCTAATTTCTCAGATTGTTTCCATAGCAGATGCCTGGGATGCTATGACATCCAACCGTGCCTATCGAAAGGCTCTCAGCAGAAAAGAGGCCCTTAAAAGAATAAAAATTAATCGAGGTAAACAGTTTTCTCCCTGGCTTACAGATGTATTTCTGGATAATATTAGCTGAAGTAAATATTTAATTTCATTTTTAGCATTAAAGTCTTTAAATAGTCCGCTGTTTCTGTTATAATAGTAAAGTAGATAACAATTTTACTCAATAAGAGAAATTTTTAATAAAAGACCAAAAGGTGGAGAAAAAATTGAGAAGAAGAGAGCGCTTAACAGGTTTTTTTATCATATTTATTTTGCTTACTTTTTCTGCCTACAGTAATTCAATGAATGTAGGTGGACGAGCCGGAATTGCAGACAGACAGCTGAGCAAAACTGGACAGAGGACCAATGGGCAGCAGATGCGAGTTTTAAGTAACAGTGAGCAGAAACTTAATGCTTCAGTTCCAGAACAGAGCCTGCAGCCTGAAAATAAGCTTGATTTAGAGTCTGATCGGACATCAAGTCCGGATTCAGAGCGGAAGTCCAATTCACTAGATATAGATCAGACCAAAGAAAATAGAGAGCAGAATATAGAAGCTGAGCGAGAAGATAAGAAAATTTTTACGGAACAGAGAGCAGAAAATAATCCAGATCAGCAGCAAACAGCCTTTGAAAAAAGATATGAACCCGAATTAATCGATCAGGTTAAAGTACATAAAGTTAGAAGTGGAGAAACTCTCTGGGATATAGCTCATCAGCATGGTTTGAATATTGATTCCTTAATTGGAGCCAATAATATCAGCAATATGAACAGCATCAAGCCAGGACAGGAATTTAAAATTTTACCTGTTAAAGGTATTATTTATAGAGTTTCACCAGGAGAAAGTGTGGCCAGTATTGCCCGCAAATTTAACCTTAAAACTGAAACAATTATGGAAGATAATAATCTTGAAGATTCTTCAAAGCTTAAAATAGACCAAAAACTAGTATTAAGAGGTGCTAAACCAGAATTTAGTTATCAGGATCGTCTGGATCAGAAATTTATGTATCCAATTAATACCCGGATCACCTCTTATTATGGGCCCCGCTGGGGAAGAGTTCACGAGGGTCTTGATTTTGCAGCGCCAATGGGCAGCCCAATTAGAGCAGTCAGCTCAGGTAGAGTTGTCTACAGCGGCTGGGCTACAGGCTACGGCTATGTAGTAATCATTGAGCATCAAAAGGGTTTAAGAACACTTTATGCACATAACTCTAAACTTCTGGTCAGCGTCGGAGAATCAGTTGGCAGGGGAGAAGTTATTTCTCGCTCCGGTAATACCGGAAATTCTACAGGACCTCACCTTCACTTTGAAGTTCAGGTTAACGGCCGACCGGAAAACCCTTTAAACTATATCAATTGAACTGGAAGGTTTAAACTGTTCCAATTGTGCCTTAAAAATTGAGGATCAGATTAAAAATCTGGAGGGTATGGAGGATGTGGAGCTTAATTTTGCTACCTCTACCCTTAAAGTTGCAGCAGAAGAATCAAGGCTGGAAAAAATTAGAGAAGAGCTGCAGCAGATTTCAGATCGAATTGAACCCGGGGTTAAAGTTAAAAATAAAGGGGAAGACAGAGATCAAGTCAATTCTGGCAGCTCTCTAAAGGAATATCTCTGGCAGAAGAAAAATATTTTTATCGGCAGTATCTTTTTCATTGCTGCTTTAAGTTTTGCTCATTTAAATCTTTTTGCGGGGACTATTTTTAATAGTCTGGCTTTACCTGCTTACATAACAGCATATTTTTTAATCGGCTACCCTGTCTTAAAGTCGGCAGTTTTAAATATCGGTCAGGGTCAGATTTTCGATGAAAACTTTTTAATGGTAATTGCTACTATTGGAGCTTTTGGAATCAGAGAATATCCGGAAGCTGTAGCTGTAATGCTGTTTTATATGGTGGGTGAGTTATTTCAGGAAAGAGCAGTCAACAATTCCCGGCGCTCAATAAAAGATTTGATGGATATTCAGCCTGAATACGCCAATTTAATCAAAGATGACGAGATTATTAAAGTGGAACCAGAAAGCTTAAGTGTTGGTAATTTAATTGCCGTTAAACCCGGTGAGAAAATACCGGTTGATGGGGAAATTGTCAGTGGAGAAACAGCCCTCGAAACCTCAGCGCTAACAGGAGAGTCACTGCCCAAAGATGCTGCTGAGGGTGATCAGGTTTTAAGTGGGATGATAAATCTAAATAAACTGATTACAGTTAAAGTCACTAAGGAATACAAGGATTCCACTGTTAAAAAGATCCTGGAGCTGGTGGAGAATGCAAGTTCCAAAAAAGCTCCAACAGAACAGTTTATCAGCAAATTTGCCCGCTATTATACACCTTTTGTGGTGCTGACAGCTGCTTTAGTTGCTGTTTTACCTCCACTTTTTACAGGTGCAGCCTTCAGCCAGTGGTTTTACAGAGCTTTAATTTTTCTGGTAGTTTCCTGTCCCTGTGCTCTGGTTGTATCGATTCCCCTTGGTTTTTTTGGGGGGATTGGGCTGGCTTCCAAAAATGGAATCCTGGTCAAAGGCGGCAACTATCTGGAAGCTTTAAATGAACTGGATACTATTGTTTTTGATAAAACTGGTACTCTAACAGAAGGCGATTTTAAAGTTACAGAAGTAAATATTTACAGTCAGCACAGCCGGGATCAAATATTAAAATTGGCTGCTGAAGTGGAGCAGTTTTCTAATCATCCAATTGCAAAGTCAATTGTTGAGGCAGCTTCTGATTTCAAAAAACATTCAGCGGCAGCTGACTATCAGGAAATTTCGGGAGCCGGGATTAAAGCGGAGCTGAATAATAATCTTATTTTAGCAGGAAACGAAAGACTTATGCAGAAAAATAATATAGAGTTCAAAAAAGCAGAAAGTAGTGGTACAGCAGTTTATTTAGCTCAAAACGGTCAATTTTTAGCTTCGATTATCATATCTGATCAGCTGAAGCCGGACTCAGAATCTGCAGTTTCCGGTCTCAAAAAGCTGGGAATTAAGAATTTAGCAATGCTGACAGGTGACAACCAGTTAGCTGCAGCAGATATTGCAGCAAGCCTGGGGCTTGATAATTACTATGCTGAGCTTTTACCTGACCAGAAGGTAGAAAAAGTAGAAGAGCTGCTGCAGAGTTCCAAAAAACTGGCTTTTGTCGGAGATGGTATTAATGATGCACCTGTACTTGCCCGCTCAGATTTAGGGATTGCGATGGGCGGTCTTGGTTCAGATGCTGCGATTGAAGCTGCAGATGTGGTGCTGATGACTGATGAGCCTGCTAAAATTGTTTCAGCTTTAAAAATTGCTGCTAAAACTAAAAAACTGGTCTGGCAGAATATTATTATGGCTCTCTCAATTAAAGCTGCAGTTATGATCTTAAGTATTTTTGGTCTGGCATCAATGTGGGCAGCAGTATTTGCAGATGTTGGAGTTGCTTTAATGGCAGTCTTTAATGTGATGAGAATTTTGAAGACAGAAGAGATTTAAGAAATGGAGTGAATAAAATGGTAGCTGAACTAAAGGAAAAGGCGATCTGTGATATTTGTGAGGTTTTTAATCCAGATAACCAGGTAGTAGAGGTAATGAAGGAAAAAGAGCTGGCAGATGAGGTAGTTTATGATCTGGCAGAGTTATTTAAGACGATGGGAGATCCAACCCGGATTAAAATTCTCTATGCCTTAAAAGAAAGGGAGCTCTGTGTTTGTGATCTTTCCGAGCTGCTTGAGATGAGTGCTTCTGCTATCTCACACCAGCTTAGAGTTTTAAGAAATAATAAGCTGGTTAAATACCGCAAAGAGGGGCGCTCAGTCTATTATTCACTTGATGATGATCATGTAATGTGTCTTTTTGGTCAGGGACTTGAACATGTACTTGAAGATTAGATAGACAGCAGTTATAATTTATCGAAATAAATTTTTATCCAGATAATTATAATAAATTTGTAGAGGAAGATTTAATGACTCAAATGAATGCAGTACTGCTGGCAGGAGGAGCAAGCAGCCGTTTCGGCAGTGATAAGGCTCTAATTCCCTTTGCCGGCATGAGATTAATTGAATATATCTACCATAATTTAAATAGCAATTTTGACAGGGTAATTGTAGTGGGCTCTAAAAAAGATTATTCTTTTCTCAAAGAAGCCGAGATTAGAGAAGATATCTATCAAAATTGTGGACCACTGGCCGGCATCTATACCGGTCTTTATTTTTCTGACAGCAGTTATAATTTTGTCTGCGGCTGTGATATGCCCTTTTTAAATAAAAATTACTTTGATTTTATTAAAAAAGAGCGAACTTTAAACCCAGAAGCTGAGATTATTGTACCTCAGTTTAATGGTTATCTGGAACCGCTGGCTGCTCTTTATCAGCGTTCTCTGCTCCCTGTGATCAAAAAAGAAATTCTAAACAATAATCTTAGAC
>QBLP01000235.1 GCA_003070825.1 Halanaerobium sp.
ATGTTGGACAACTTTCACCATTAAAGGACACTGATATTTATAAGGTTAAAATTGCAACAAATGTAACTACTGACACTTTTGAAAGCATTACTTTAGGAACTACTGAAAATAGTGTTGATTGTTTACTTTCAAGTACAGCAGATCCATTCGAAAGCTTAGAGCAAATTACAATTCCTTTTACAAATAGTGATATTGTTGAAGTATTCTTTAAATTATCAACTGATGAGGTTCAAACAGTTGGTGATGCTTCTTTAGAGCTACTGGTAGTAGGTAATTTAGCACCTTAAACTCAGGAGGAGGAAATAGCAATGAGAATTAAATATTATAATCCTCCCTCCATAAATTAAGTTTATCTCTTTAATACTCGCTTATTCGCAGTTTTTCATATTTCTTTGAACTAGAAAAGTAGAAACTTAAGACATAACTATTAATTTTTGGAAATATAGAGACGACCTGATTAAAAATCCAACTTTTTTCTGAAAAATTACTCTATGGTCGCTTTGGATCTCCACATAACCATGGCGGTCTTACCTCCCATATCTCCCAGGATCTATGTCCCAACATTCCTTCGTTCTACCTTCCCATGGGTGGAGGCCGGCTCTGCTCCTATACCGGGTCTTAACTTCTGTTAAGCCCTTTTGGTCTAAATAATTTCCGGCTAATCCAGTCTTCCTCTTTCAAAGTTCTATTACTCAACTTTAAACAAATTTTCTTAAGTCAATAAACTTAGTAAACATTAACAACAATACACTTAATACTTAAGCTACTTCCTGTAAATCTAAATTTCTCTCAATATCGTTCATCAACTTTTGACCATCATACATAACATGTTTTTGTCCAAGTGCAAAAAATATTCTAATCAATTTGCAGGCCAGGGCTATCATTGACTGCTTTGGTTTTAAAGGATTTTTTCTTCGAGTAGTATAGTATTCATGCAGCTGTTTAAACTCCTCATTTTTAGCCAGTATCGGCAGCATCACTCTGTAGAGTAATGCTCGTAATTTGGGTCTTCCTCTTTTAGTTATCCTGGTTTGCCCCAAATGTTTACCTGAGCTGTGTTCTTTTAAGTTTAAACCTGCCAGTTTCTGTATCTGTCTGGGATGATCATAATCATTTATATTCCCAACTTCTGCAATAAAACCGGCCACAGTGATTATCCCTACACCCTTTACTGACTCCATATATTTAGCTTCTTCCATGCTGTTAAATAACTTTTCTACTTTTTCTTCAAGCAGTTCTTTCTGGTTGTTTAAAAGCTCATACTGCTCAAGTAAATTCCTTAATTCATACTGGGTGAATTCTCCACCTTCTTTAATACCAATTGAGTTTAAAGCTGCTTTTTTGAGCTTTCTGGCTCTTTTAATCCCCACAGCTCTATTAGCACCCTTTTTGAAAATCTCAACTATTTCTTCCGCAGTTTTTTCAAGTATTAATTCTGGCAAAAAGAGTTCTTTTAAAATTGCAACTGATGCTTTTCCACTCCATTTTTTAAAAACAGTTTGATATTCAGGAAAATATTTATCTATCAGCTGCTGAATTTTATTTGAAAGATTCACTATATCCTTAACTAATCTCTCTCTGTGAGTCATTGCTACTCTTAGATCTGCATATTCTTTTTCCGGCATATGTGGTATTGAATATCTGCCATCTATTACTAGTTTAGCTATGACTTTAGCATCTTTTCTGTCTGTTTTAGTTGGTGAATTATCATCAAGAGACTTACTCTTTTTAACATGAGCTGGATTTACTACTACCCTCAAAAAATCTGTCTTTCTTCTTAGATATTCTTCCAGGGGTAACCAGTAATGTCCTGTTGGCTCCATACCAACTATTACATTATCCTTATTTTCCTTCTCACTTACTTTTTTAACCCAGTGTAGAAGTTTTTTAAAACCTGCTTCATTGTTTTCAAAAAAGATTGCCTTATCATATTCTATTCCTCTAAAATTGAAGGCTCTTGCTGCATGTTTATTCTTTGCAATATCTACTCCCACTACCAGTGTTGAAACTTTTACTTGCATAATCTTTTTGTTTTGAGTATAATTCATATTAGATACCTCCTTGGTTTTTTAGAGATCAGAATGACCTCTGATACTCCGTATTATACCAAGGGGTATTTTTTTGTCGATACTGATTTTTATTCATTACAGGAATGCTCCTATTATTGATTAATTTAATAACATTTAAACGTTTTCTATAACTCTCTCCAGTCTTGCCTTGATTTCCTGTGCTATTTCGTTAACCTTTTTATTCTCTGACATTCCAAGTGCTTTTTCGGGATCAATTGCTGCCAAATTAATCTCTTGATCATCATTTTCATAAATTATAACATTACAGGGAAGCAAAAGACCAAGTTCAGGTTCTTCTCCTATTCCTTCAAAAGCAAAAGCAGGATTACAGGCTTCAAGAATAACATAATTGCTCATCTCTTTATCCAACTTTTCTTTAAATATCTTTTTCATATCGAGTTCTGTCAGCACACCAAATCCTTCTTCTTTTAGCTCTTCTTTTACTTTGTCAATTGTTTCCTGATAAGAAAGTTCAACTGTTTTTCTAATTCCATAATTGCTCATAATTTTCCCCCTTTGCATAACACTGTCTTGCTAATTCTTCTGGACTACTCTCATCAAAACGACTTCGCTCTTTATTGCCGGAGCCAACATGTTTATGATTATCATATCTGTGGTTATTTTTTCTAGTATATTCTCTGAAAAAGTAATAAACCACTCCAATAATTACTATCCAGAAAATTATTGAAAATCCTCCACCCATCATTCCAGATCACATTCCTATCTTACCAGGACAAATCCAGGTTGAGCAAAAGAAAAATTAACTTCTGCACTAATGACTGTTTATATAACTAAATTAATAATTAAATTTCTTTTCATTTAAGTGACATCCTTTGAAACTTAAGTTCAAATTTTCCAAATATACCTCCACTAGGTATCTTAAACATAGTATAACACTCAGGATTACTCCTGTCAATAATAATATCGTAATAATCGAATATTATTTTATTACTGTTCTGTCAACTTTGATCTAAGGCAATTATAAGATATGAATGTGAAGAGAGTATGAATTTGTTTAAGAAATATTATTAATTCTAATAAATTAAGACCAGTTTTCATTACCTTAAATTTAGGCATAAAAAAAGAGCTGCGGGGACAGCCTCAGTTAAGAGATTATCCAGACAACTCATTGTCTTTATTAATGATATAATTA
>QBLP01000236.1 GCA_003070825.1 Halanaerobium sp.
ATTATTATCCTGGGATTTTTATAAAAATAATCTTTATTCTAATAATTTTAAAGCAACACAGCTATTAGTTAGTTTAAAAGATGGTATTTCTGCTGAACAGGAAGATAATCTTTATTATGATATAAAAGAAATTACTAATAAATATGAGCAGGAAAATTTAACAACCTATATTGCTGGCACATCTGCAATTAATGTACTTCTCGGCGATAAGATGATTGAAGACGTTAAATATTCGATCCCTTTTATAATCTTAATATTATTTCTTGCTTTATTTTTGTTTTTTAGAAAAATTTTACCTGTTATCTTAATAATGCTGACAGTTAGTATTAGTACGATCTGGTCAGTAGGATTAATGGCAATGCTGGGAATTAAAATGACACTTGTTTCTACTGTCATACCGGTTTTGCTGCTGGCGGTTGGCAGTGCCTATGGTATTCATATTTTGAGTCATTATTATGATTATCTTGCAGCGGAAAAAGGAAAAATAAGTCTTCAAAGGCGCCAGGAAATTGTGATGAAGACTGTAGACAGTATGGGAAAACCTGTTTTACTTGCAGGTTTAACAACTGTAGCCGGTTTTGGTTCGCTGGCTACAAGTAAGATAGTTCCAATTAAGAATTTTGGTTTATTTACTGCTCTTGGTATTTTAGTAGCTTTTATAATAGCAATTTTAATGATTCCGTCTTTATTGCTGGTTATTAACAGAAGAAATAATAATTCTAATGATAGAAATTATTCTGAGGTAAAACACTTTGAAAAGCTAATTATAAAACTGCATAATTTTTATTCACAAAAAAGTATCAGTTTACTTCTAATAATTTTTCTGATAGTTATTGTTTCACTGGTTGGAATGGATAAAATAATTATTGATAGCCCTTTAATTAATATGTTTAAAGAAAATACAGAAATTCGTCAGGCAGATAAATTTATTAATAATAATTTTGCTGGCTCATCAATTTTAACTGTTCTGGTGGAAGGAAATGAAAAAGGTAGTTTAACTGATCCTGAAATTTTAAAATCGATGGAAGAAATGCAGAATTATTTAATGGCAAATAATCAGGAAGTTGGTAAAGCTTCTTCAATTAGTACTTTTATTAAAAGAATGAACAGAGTTATGCATTATCCTTCAACTGCAGCTGAGAATAATCAGGAAGCTGCTGGCACAGAAAAGCAGGATCAACAAAATTCTGATGGAGAAAGTTCCAGTTTTTATAAGGGATCTGATAATAATGCTGAGTCTGGCACTTCAAGCTTTTACAGCAACTCAGAAAAAGAAAGCTCAGCTGGTACTTCAAGCTTCTACAGTGAGTCAGAAAACAGTTCTGAAACTAGCAGCTCGAGTTTTTACAAAGAGGATCAGAGTAAACAGTCAGAACAGAATAATTCTGAGGCTGTGATTGAAAATAAAGGTCCTGATACAAAAAATAATTTAAGTGAGTATGAATTAGTCTCACTTTTAAACAATGCTTTAGCGGAAGCTGATAGTCTTAATCTAAGTTCAGAAGAATTTGTTGGCCTAATAAATAAGAAATTAAATTATAAAGGGGCCAAATATAATGAAATACCCTATGATTTAAGCAAATATCCGGTTCAGAACAGGCAGGGTTTAAAAAATCTTGTTTCTCAGTATTTGCTTTTATATTCAGGTAGTCTGGATGATATGATTAATGATCAGCTGGAACCTGATAAGGCTAGAATGCTGATTCAATTAAATAATTCCAGTAATATTGTTACTGCTAGAATAAAACAGGATATTTTAGATTATGGTAAGGAAAACTTTCCAGAAAACTATAATCTTTCAGTAGCCGGGTATGCTAATATGTCTCTGGCAGCAAATGAGTTAATTATAGGAAGTCAGATAAATAGTATAATAGTTTCCTTTATAATTGTCTTTATAATTGTTGCTCTTGCTTATAGATCCATAATTGCAGGTATTTATGGTGTTATACCGCTGGCATTTTCTCTGTTAATTAACTTTGCTTTGATGGGATATACAGGTATAAAATTAGATATCGGTACAGCAATGGTTGCTTCTGTGGCTATAGGTATTGGAGTAGATTACACTATTCATTTTCTGGATAAATATCACGAAAATAGATTAAAAACTGATGATTTACATCAGGTAACTAGAAACACACTTATCAGTACCGGTAAGGCAATAATCTTTAATGCTTTATCAGTTGCTGCTGGATTTTTAGTCTTATTATTTTCCAATTTCTATCCTCTGGTATATTTAGGATTATTAATTGCAGTGACTATGTTTACTTCATCACTGGCTTCTATGACTATTTTACCATTGATATTAAAAATATTTAAACCCAAGTTTATTTCAAAAAAATTATAAGCCAAAGCAAAATCAAAGGAGGAATTAAAAATGAAAAAATTAAAAAGTAATATTTTAATAACAACTATTCTGCTTGTATTTATTATAAGTGGTAGTGTGATGGCAATGAGCGGTAGAGAGGTAATGGAAAAAGTTGATCAAAGGAATACAGGTGAGAGCAGACATGCACTAATGGGAATGGATCTAATTGATAAAAATGGTGAAGTTAGTCCCCGAGTAATTGAAGTCTGGTCAGAAAAATATGGTAATCCAGCTGATGATCTTGACAAAACAGTAATGGTTTTTCATGAGCCTTCCTCTGTCAAAAACACTCGTTTTTTACAGGTGCAGAACACGGAAGCTGACGATGATCAGTGGATTTATTTACCGGCTCTGGGTAGAGTAAGACGTATTTCAGCTTCTCAGGGTGGAGATTCCTTTATGGGGTCAGATTTCAGCTATGATGATATGAAATCCAGAGAGATTGATAATTTTACTTATAAAATTCTCAAGGAGGAAGTATTGGGAGATTACGAGACTTATGTTGTTGAAGCAACTCCTAAAAACCCTGAAGATGAACAGTATAAAAAAACAGTTTCCTGGATTACAAAAAAACATTTTATCCCGGTCAAGGTAGAAATGTATGATAAAAAGACTGGAGAACTGTTTAAAAGAATGACAGTTGAACAAAATATAGAAAAAGTGAATGGTATCTGGTCTATTTTTTCAACCACAATGGAAAATTTAGAGAGTGGTCACAGCACAAGATTGTATATTAAAAGTAGAAATAATAATTATCTCTTAGAATATAACAAAGATATAGCTGACAGCATGTTTACTCAGCAGTTCTTAAAAACTGGCAGATAAAAAGGAATGATTTTTCCTTTATATTTTAACT
>QBLP01000237.1 GCA_003070825.1 Halanaerobium sp.
CATTACATCAGCAGAAATATTTAAATTATTTGCTGCTGAAAATTGAGAAAGGGTTAGCCCCTGCTCGGCATTTGAAGTATCAGTTTCCAGACTGACTTTCTGATTTAAAAATCTTCTAATTTTAATTAAATCATCATTATTAATTTTTCCTGCCTCTTTTATAATATTTAACCTCTGAAGAATAAAATCCTGCATCTCTGCCAGAGATTCTTTTCTGTTCTGATGGGGCAGTACTGCTTTTTTTGAAAATATCCCGGCTGCCAGGCTCTCAAAATCTTCCTTTTTTAGGTGTGCTGCTGCAAATAAAGAAAATCCATTTGGATTAATTTTATTTATTTCCCGCATCTGCTCAACCACCTGAGCAGAGCTAAGTTTAAAAACAGAAATACCGGCATATAGAGGTTTTTTGATTATTTCTCGATCCTCTTTGATCCAGCTGCTCAATTCTGAGAAAAGATTTTCCGTATATGTCATCGGCAGTACAAAGTCTAAATAACCCTCTTCAAGCCAGAGTGACCAGTTCTGCAGAGCTCTAAAGCGGGCTTCCTCTCTCCCAGGAATTACATCAGCAGAAATTAAAAGTTCAGGATCCAGCTGGCGCAGAATTTCAGAACTCTCTCTTACCATCTCCGTGATCAGATTTTCTCTAAACTGATTCCATAAAGCAGCATCCCGACTCCCACTTTCAATTTTAAAAGGATCTAGATTATGTTTGTCTTTAAAAGCCTCAACTGTAGAATTATCATAGCCAAAACTGCCCCTGTATTCTTCCGGAAAACGAATGTAATCAAGGTTAATTCCATCCAAATCATAATTTTTAACCAGGTACTGATACCTCTGCTGCAGATATTTTTTCACTTCACTATTAGCTGGAGAAAGCCAGCTCGAATTGTGATAGCTAACTATTTCGCCGGCTCTGTTTTTATTTGCCCAGTCAGGATTTTCTCTTAATATTCTTCCCGGCTTACCGGCTGTATTTTCATTAAAGACCCAGACCCAGGCATGAACTTCAATCCCTCTTTTTTCTGCTGCTTCTATTAAAACCTGCAGAGGATCCTCCTGCCAGTTTTTAAACCTTGGATCCTGAACCATAAGCTCATTGGTGGGAACAACTGTCATCCCTTTGTAAAAAGTTTCTGGAAAAATAGCATTAAAATTAGCCTCTGCTGCCTGATCAAGGAAAGCTTCCACTCCTGCTCTCCCCTTCAGCTCTGCAAAAGTCCCACTGTCCAGCCAGAAAGCCCGCAGCTGAACAGGCTTAGATTCAATAATTTCAAGCCTGAGCTTTTTTCCCCGAGCACTAATTTTTTGGGCCTCAAGTTCAACATCTGAGTCATTTTGATTTTGATAGCTGTTTATCATTTTCTGATAACTGTTATCAATAACTGCCAGTTCAGATGTGATTTTGTCTCCAGGAATTATTCTAAAAGTATTTTGGGCCTGATTTAAATCTGCCTCCAGTTTATCCAGTATTCTTTCTACATCTCTGATTGCTAATAATGACTTTCTGTATTCTTCAGGCTTATAATAAGCTTCAGCTGAAGAGAAAGCTGCCAGAATAATAATAATTAAAAGCAACATAATAGAAAATTTATTTTTTTTCATTTCAGTCCACCTCTGCTAAAATTTGATTCCATTTTTCTTCCATAATATTTAAAGCCGCTTCAGCTGTAATTTTACCGGCAAAAGCTCTGGCAAACTGTTCTTCCATGATTTTGATTAGTTGATCAGCTCTGGGGTGTACCAGGGTTAAATCCTGATATCGCGGAAGCTGTTTTCTTAATATTTTTTGAGCTGAGCTGCTTAATGATTCCTCTGCTTTTTTCCTAAAGATTATTTCTTCAGTTTCAAACTCAGCTGATTCCTCTATCACCGCAGAAGGCAGCACTGAAGCCAGCTGAGAAAATTCCTGTTGGGCCTCTGCTGAAGTAATAAAATGGGCAAAGTCGGCTGCCTCACTTTTATGGTCAGCTCCTTTAGGAATTACCAGATTCATTAGAGCAGCATTAATAACTCCTTCAGCTGCTGTTGGAACTGCTGCCAGTGCTGTCACATCATTTAAATAAACTGATTCTGACTCAATTTGGCTTAAGAATTGAGGGGCTGTAAATAAAATAGCAAGATCGTTATTCTGATAACGCTCCAGGGCAATATTAAAGCCTGCACTTAAACTGTCAGCTGGAATAACTCCTTCTGCAGCCAGTTTTTGATAATTTTTGATAATCTCAACAGCCTTTTGATTGTTAAAAGCAGCCTTAGTCTGTCCAGCTTCAACTTTAAATAGATCTATCCCTGCTTCCAGAAATTCATGCTGAATTTTAATCTGGGGCATTAGTCCGTAGACACCAGTCTTCTCGGTTATTTTTTCAGCCAGATTAAATAATTCAGTTTTAGTTTCCGGAATTTCTGCTGGATTATGTCCTGCAATTTTAAAAATTTCTTGATTAAAAACCATTAATTTAGAACTTAAATACCAGGGAAAAGCATAATACTGTTCCTGATAGCTGCCATTTTCCCATAATAAAGGATAATAACTGCTGCTGTAATTTTTATCTAAACTTGAAATTGGAAATAAAAGCTCTGCTTTAAGCAGTGAAGCCATTAACTGAGGTGATAAATTAACCACTTCCGGTACATTGCCTTCAGCTATTCGATAACGAAGCTGCTGATTAATAGAAGAAAAACTGATATCTTCCCAGATTATTTTTATTTCAGGGTTATCTGCTTCGTACTGACTAATTTTATTGAGAAAGTAGTTCTGATAACTATTTTTTAAATTTATTGTCCAGAATTCAATCTCTTTTTCAGTCTGAGCCTGAATCGGTGCAGCAGTAAAAAAAATAATCATTAAAACTAAGATTATTTTATTCAATTTAAAAATTTTTTGACATTTTAACATTTAAATTCTCCTTTTTCTAATCTGTTTCAATAATTTTTCCTGCCTAAATGGCAAAAACCTCTCCAAGCTCAAAGTGCAATTAGAGAGGCTCTTACCTGGCAGCAGGGCAAAATGTGATTATCTTAGTATATAATTAGCTGTTTAAAGCTCTTTTCCTGCATCAGGACTAATTAAGCTGTAAAAACTTTTTGAGCGGCAGGAACCAGCTCAATTTCTAAGGGAAATGCGGGTCCTTTTTCACCATCAATATCACAATTTTGCTCTTTGCTGCTGTTTTTTAACTGTCTCTTATACACATCTCCGAGCCCACGAGACAG
>QBLP01000027.1 GCA_003070825.1 Halanaerobium sp.
GTGAACATAAATGAACATAACTAAACATAGGAATAGCCCGGTAGGTTGGGGGTCCTCCGGGCCTTTCACAGGGGAAATTCTTCTATATCAAATTATCGGGGTAAACTTTATTAAAAAAATATAAATTTCGACAAAAATCGGGTGGTATTTGGTAACTGCACTTCAGCTTAGCCAAAAACTCCTGTTGAGAGGTAGCGCTCACCTGTATCAGGTGCAATAACAACAATTCTTTTATCTGCGCCTACTTCATCGGCAAGTTTCAGGGCAGCTGCCACTGCAGCGCCAGTTGAAATCCCGGCAAAGATACCTTCTTCAGCCGCTAATCTTTTAGCAGTTGTAAAAGCTTCATCGTTTTTTACCTTTTCTACTCGATCAATAATTTCAGTATTTAACACTTCAGGTATAAATCCGGCTCCAATCCCCTGAATTTTATGGGGGCCTGGTTCACCACCGGAAATAACAGCAGAGTTTTCAGGCTCGACTGCAACTACCTTCAGGTTATTAATTCTTTCTTTCAATTTTTCGCCGGTACCAGTAATCGTACCACCGGTTCCAACACCTGCCACAAAATAATCAATTTTACCCTGAGCTTCAGCGATTATTTCTTTGGCAGTAGTTCTGCGGTGGATATCAGGATTAGCAGGATTGGTAAATTGAGAAGGAATAAAGCCATCTCTTTCGGCAGCAATTTCTTCTGCTTTAGAGATTGCACCTTTCATACCTTCAGCTGCTGGAGTTAGAACCAATTCAGCTCCATAAGCCTTGAGCATCTGCCTTCTTTCCTGACTCATTGATTCGGGCATTGTCAGAACAACAGTATAGCCTTTTGCAGCTCCAACCATAGCAATTCCAATTCCGGTATTACCACTTGTTGGCTCTACTAAAACACCACCCGGTTCAATTTTGCCGGCCTTTTCAGCCTCATCTATCATATTAAATGCTATTCTATCTTTAACACTTCCACCGGGGTTAAAACTCTCAAGTTTCAAAACAACCTCAGCAGAATCGTCCCTGACTAAATTATTTAGCCTAACTAAAGGAGTATTTCCTATTAGTTCTGTTACATTATTAAAAATCATAAATACCTCCCAAAACTTAATGTCGAATATAGTTAATTTAAAGTTGAGCACTTTACTTTGATTTATATTATAATATAGTCTAGTAATCCTGTCAACTATATTACAAAAAATGAATATATTTTCTTTAAAATAAACAGCTGCAGGCATTTACTTTGACATTTTTTTCAAAAAAGGTATAATGTAATTATCAGAGAAATATGTATATAAGATATCTATATAAGATAAGAAAGATAATAATTTTAAAAATATAAAGAGGGGGAATTTAAATGTCTCATTTCTTTGCGAAAGTTTTTTCAACAATGGTTGCTCTGTTAGTAGCTGCCTATTTACTGCCGGGAATTACAGTTACCGGAGTCTGGGCTGGTTTCTTTGCAGCGGTTGTTTTAGGCTTTGTAAATGGTTTTATCAGACCGATCTTTACTATCCTGACAATTCCGTTTACTATTTTAACTTTTGGCCTATTTTTACTGGTGATTAATGCAATAATGCTTTCTTTAACTTCAGTTTTAGTGCCCGGTTTTGCAGTCAGTGGTTTCTTTTCTGCTTTAATAGCCTCTGTAATTGTAAGCTTTGTTTCCAGCATTCTGCATAATATGTTCGAAGAATAAGCAGCAGTAATTTAAAAAGCTTTAAGTAAGTGTCAGGAGGTTTAAAAATGAAAAAAATATCAGCACTTTCCATATTTATATTTGTAATAATATTTATAATGACTGGAGCCGTCTCTGCTGATCAAATTGAGCTGCAAAGTGGAGAAAAACTGCGGGGTGAGGTTCAAAATCAAAGTTTGAGCCTGCAGACAGCCTACGGAAAATTGAATATCCAGCAGCAGTATTTAAGTAAAATTAATAAAGAGCTCGTCAATGAAGAAGAAATTTTTGTTCTGAGAGCTTCAGGAAATAATAGATTTAGCGGCCAGCTTCTGACAGAGATTAGATTTATGGCTAATAGCTCAGAAAGAGTTTTTGCAGTATCCGAGATTAGGAGTGTCGATTTTTCTGCCAGCAGTGCTTTTGACGAGAATAAAGAAATCACTGTAAGATTAAAGAACGGGGACCTCTTTTTTGCCAGTACCGTAGAAGATTCTATCAGTGTAAGTACTTCTCTTGGAAGTCCTTTAAAGATCAGTTATAATAATCTGCTTGCTATTGAATATTTAGCAGATGAGGAGAGCTATTTAATTAAGCGGAAAGATGGCTCCGAAATTAAATCTGACCTTAAGGGGCAGAAAATTATTGTCTGGCCGGCAGCTGCAGAAATTGTTGAGCTGAAATTTGATTATATAGCTAAGATTAATTTTAATTAACAGCTCGCTTATATAATTTAAGCAGTTTTAGACTTGAAATAGACTAACTGTGATAATATAATAGATATGGTATTTTAATTAAATTGTGGTTTTATGGAGGTATTTTAATGGAACGGGAGCAGCATCCTAATTATTATGACGAATATGAGATTGATTTAAGAGAATATATACTTCTCTTATGGAAGAACAAATTTTTTATCGGTGGGCTGGTAATACTGGCGGTTATAGCTGCATTTTTAGTCAGTTCATATTATATGGCACCGACATACGAAACAAAGGCCAAAATACAGCTGTCAAATTACGAAGGGCTCTACAGCAATCCGGATACGGCTGTCCAGCTTTTAAGCAGTACTGGTCTAATGCAGAAAGTGATGCAGGCAGAGGATTTTGACCTGTCAGCAGCCAGATTGAATTCTTACATTAATAACAACTTAACCGTCAGCCAGGTTAACAATACATCAATTATTTCAATAACAGTAAAAAATGATGAGCCGCAGTTAACTATGGATGTGGCGGCAGGATTAATTAGTAATTTTGAAGAAGCTTCCAATCAATATTTTGAAAACAAACTGGAAAATGACCGAGAATACATTTCTAGTTTAAAAACTGAGCTCGAGGATTTAAATTCTAATCTGGCAAGAAACCAGGAATTAATTCAGTCAAGCAGAGAAAGTGGAGAGAGCGAAGTGGCTTCTCTTTTGATTCAGGAAAATTCTTCACTGCAGAGTTCACGGCTGGAGCTGAGAAGAGAAATTGAGAGAAGAGAATCAGAGCTTGAAAACTTTTATCCTCTGGAGATTCTGGATGCACCTTATCTGCCAGAAAATCCGGTCAGTCCAAACACAAAGTTAAATGTTGCAATTGCAGCCGTGCTGGCTTTAATGCTGGCAGTATTTATAGTCTTCTTTAGAGAATTTATGAAGGAAGAATAAGTTAGTTAAAAAAGAAATAATAAGGTTAATATAAAAATAAATAATCAACTAAGAAATTAAAACCCCGGTAATTTATTAATTTAAATTTACCGGGGTTAAATTATTTAATTTAGAATACACCAGTTTAAGGCTTTCTTCTTACCCTGCTTAAGATTATTTAGAGTTCTAAATTTTGGGCGGCCATAATTTAGGTAGAGCTCTTTTAATTCTTTAAGATATTCTAATTCATCCTCTTCACCATCTGCGGCAGTTCTTTCCGCTCGCTCAAAAAGCTCGGCAGCTAAATCCTTTCGCAGCTGGCTCTCTTTAGAACCGGTAATTTCAGCCTTAAACTGCAGAAATTCCTGCTGTGAATATTTTAGAGACTGCTCGTAAAAATAATCAAGATTTGCCTGATCGTAAAAGACAGCTTTTAATAAAGCAGCAAAGGCAAAGTTATAGGGATAGGGAACTGCATCTGCTGATCTGATTTCGATATACTTTTTGGTTCTGACATCCGGAAAAACCATAGAGAGATAGTGGTCAATAGTCTCAGCTTTATCGTTTTCCATCAGCTCTTTAATTTTCTTTGACCCACTGTAGACTAATTCATCATCTTTTAAATCAATAATTGCTGGAGTATTTAAGATATACTCAGCATAATCACGGTAGCCAAATTCTTTAGCGAAGACTCCCGGGATGATGCCCGAGCGGTCACTGTCACAGTTTGACCAGATTTCTTCTCTAATGCTCGCCTCAGAGGCTTCTTCCCCTTCAAAAAAAGGAGTATTGTCAAAAAGATAATAGATTAGAGGGCTTAAAAAATAGCCAACCCGCAATTTTTTTATGTAGTCTTTTTCGTCAGTATAATCAATATTCATCTGCACAGAGGCTGTACCTTTCATCATGTGATGGGCATATCTACCCCGATCTTTAAAATATTTATACATGAAGTCATAGCGTTTTTTAGGCAGCAGCGGAAGATCTTCAATTGAACTTGCTGGCTGGTAGCCGAGGACGGCTAGTTTTTGCTTTCTGCTGCTTAAAATTTCTTTAAGCTCTGCCAGAAACTTATGATAGATTTTTTTAGTTTGTTCTAAATCTGCAAAGGGAATGAGGCTCAGTTCAAGCTGGCCCCCGGGCTCCAGAGTCACTGCTCGCTCAGCATCCTGAAGTCCAATTAAATTATCACCTTCAAAAACTTTTTCCCAGCTGCCCTGACTTAACTGCTCAAGCAGGGATTCAATTCCCTCAGCCTCTGAATAGCTGACTGCAGTTAAATCTTCCTTTAAAATTAGATGTTCAAACTCCATTCCAATTTTGTGATCTTCTTTTTTGCTTTCAGCAGCTTTAAAATAGCTGACTAGACTTTCGATTTGTTTTTGGTAATTCATAATTGGTCCTTTCTTTTTTTTGTTTGTTTATGTGCGTTTATGTGTGTTTATGTACACGCACCGTGAACCTGTCGGTTTATGTAATATTTTGCGCTGCAATTAAGTTGATTGATCTGCTCATATATATTAACATTATAACTTAATATTTTATTTTCTGCAATCTGCCTGGATTTACTTTATTAAGAGCTCAGCTGCAAAAAATGTCGAGCTTTTTGTTTGAATCTCGGCCCCTTTTATAATAAAATTAGAATTGAGAATTTATTCATCAATAATAAAATTTACATACAGGGGAGAATGATAACATGAAAATCACAGTGGCAGGTGCCGGATATGTGGGCTTATCGAACGCGGTTTTACTTGCTCAAAATCACGAGGTTACTGCAGTTGATGTAATTGAAGAAAAGGTAGAAATGATCAACAGGAGAGAGTCACCAATAGTTGATGCAGAGCTTGAAGATTATCTTGCCAATAAGGAGCTTGATTTAAGAGCAACAACTGATGCCTTAAAGGCTTATCGTGAGGCAGATTATGTAATAATCGCAACTCCAACCAACTATGATCCTGACCAGAATTATTTTAATACCAGAACTGTAGAAGCTGTTGTGGCTAATGTTCTTTCTTTTAATGAAGATGCGGTAATGATTATTAAATCAACAGTCCCCGTTGGCTATACAAAAGAACTCAGGGAAAAATTTGATACGGAAAACATTATCTTTTCACCGGAATTTTTGCGAGAGGGTAAGGCACTTTATGATAATCTTTATCCTTCCCGGATTATTGTCGGTGAGCAGTCTGAGAGAGCGGAAGAATTTGCCGATCTGCTGGTAGAAGGAGCAGAAAAAGAGGATATTTCAGTTTTATTTACTGATTCCACTGAGGCAGAAGCAATCAAATTATTTGCCAATACCTACCTGGCAATGCGGGTGGCCTTCTTTAATGAACTCGACACCTACGCTGAAGTTAGAGACTTAGACAGCAAACAGATAATTGAGGGTGTTGGGCTTGATCCAAGAATTGGAGATCACTACAATAATCCTTCTTTTGGTTATGGAGGTTACTGTCTGCCCAAAGATACCAAACAGCTTCTAGCTAATTATGAAAATGTGCCCAATAATATTATGCAGGCCATTGTGGATGCCAACCGCACCAGAAAAGACCATATAGCAGAGATGATTATTAAACAGCAGCCCGAAAAAGTGGGGATTTATCGGCTGACCATGAAGAAAAACTCAGATAACTTTAGACAGTCCTCTGTCCAGGGAGTAATGAAGCGGATTAAGGCCAAGGGGATTGAAGTGGTTGTTTATGAGCCAACTTTAGAAGATGACCTGTTCTATAGATCAAAAGTGATTAATGATTTAGATCAGTTTAAAGCTGAATCTGAAATTATTGTAGCTAACAGGATGGCAGCTGAATTAGAAGATGTAGAAGAAAAGGTTTATACCAGAGATTTATTTAATAATAATTAAGGTGAAGTACTGTTAACCACCCGGGATGTCGATGATCATCGTCTGAATCCGGGTGGTTTTTTCTTTTGAAAAGGTCTTTAAATTTACAGAAACAGCTAAAATTCTACCCCACCGGTAATAATAATTCCTGCATCGGCAAAGGGAATAATATCAAGCCTTAAAGGCTCACGTCTTAAGCCGAAACTAAAAACAAAACCCGGAAAAGTTGTCACCTCATGCATCCAGGTGTTGTATTTTCCGTCTTCATCATCATAACCGTGGACTATGCCATAGGTAAATTTGGCAGTGATTTCTGTTTTGCCGATCGAAAATAAGCTGTAGTTTGTACCGGCATAGAGATAGATAGTCGGCTGTTCATAGGTATTTTTAAAATAAGCTATTCCATCAAGATCGCTATTGCTATAGTGTCTTTCCAGCCCAATAAGCTGCTGCTGGTTATTCTGATAGTCTTTATCACTGTAGTGGTGGGTAAAAAAGCTGGTCTGCAGATAATAATTTTCTATTTCAGCTGCTGAAGCTTGATTTATTAAAATAAGCGTGATTAAAAGAGTCGTGATTATTATTTTATATCGCATTAAAATACCTCCTCGAAATTTGATAGAGGTTTTAAACTTCTTATATATTTAAGTTCTTCAGTTTAGCTTTTATTCCTGCCTGCAGCTGAAAATTTTAAGCAGCTCCAACCTGTTAATATTTAGCTTTTGTGATATAATTTAATGAGAGGTGATGTAAATGGACTTATTTACTCTGGCGGCACCAATTTTTGACCTGGCAATGAGAATCTCCGGTCATGATAAGGTTTTAGTTGAGCTGGGAAATCGAATAAAAAAAGCTGAGTTGAAAAGATGTTCTGAAGGCAGTGGGGATAATCTTAATTTAGAGCAGCTGGAAAGTAAAAAAGTAGCGAAAGACAGTATTCCAGAAACCGAACTGCTGGATCTCGGTGGAGGAACCGGTGAGCTGGCAAGATATCTGCCCCGTAATCTTAAAATAACAGTAGCAGATCCTTCCCAGGCAATGCTCAAGCAGGGAAGGGAAAAGGTTTTCAAACAGCAGGTACAACATGTACTGGCCGATGGGGCTGATCTGCCCTTTGCTGATCATTCATTTGACTATCTAACAATTTCGGACGCCCTACATCATTTCCGAGATGTGGAAACGGCTCTGGATGAGGCGCTTAGGGTGCTCAAACCGGGTGGTAAATTATATATTTTAGAATTTGATCCGAGGACTATTTTTACCAGAGTGATTATCTTTTTTGAAAAGTTGGCCGGAGAGCCTGTTAATTTTTTTCAGCCGGAAAAACTGACGGAAATACTGGGTGAAAATGAACTTAAAATTGAACACGAATACCTTAACAAATCACTTTACATTCTTTCAGCAGAAAAGACTCATCACTAAAGGAAAATCAAGGCTTCCCTAATAGTGCGCTTATTTAAAGAATTCTAATAATTTCGAATACCGGAAAAAGGCCAATAAAAGATGTGAAATATTTGACAGCAGAATTGTAAAGTATTATACTTAAAGAGGAAATAAATAATAAAAATTTACCTTATTAATAGGAGGGAAAGTTATAATGGCAAAACAAATGAAGACCATGGATGGAAATACTGCTGCAGCTCATGTAGCTTATGCTTTTACAGACGTAGCAGCTATCTATCCTATTACTCCTTCATCTCCAATGGCTGAATTAGTTGACTCATGGAGTGCTAACGGTCGTAAGAATATCTTCGACCAGGAAGTGAAGTTAACTGAAATGCAGTCTGAGGGAGGAGCATCTGGTGCAGTACACGGTTCTCTGGTGGCAGGAGCTTTGACAACTACTTTTACAGCTTCTCAGGGATTATTATTAATGCTGCCTAACATGTACAAAATCGCCGGTGAATTATTACCTGGTGTATTCCATGTTAGTGCTCGTACTGTTGCTACTCATGCTCTATCAATCTTTGGTGATCACTCTGATGTAATGGCAACCCGCCAGACTGGTGTTGCTATGCTGGCTTCCGGTAGTGTTCAGGAAGTTATGGACTTAGCTGGTGTCGCTCACCTGGCGTCCATCAAATCAAGTGTACCATTTACTCATTTCTTTGATGGTTTTAGAACATCTCATGAATATCAAAAAATAGAAGTTTTAGATTATGATGATCTGGCAGAATTGGTTGACTACGGCAAGGTCAGCGAATTTAGACACAGAGCATTAAATCCTGAGCGCCCTGTAACAATGGGAACAGCTCAAAACCCTGATATTTTCTTTCAGGCCCGTGAAGCTGCTAATGGATTTTATGATGCAGTGCCTGATATTGTAGAAGAATATATGCAGGAGATTTCCGAATTAACAGGTAGAGAATACCATCCATTTAACTATGTAGGTGCAGAAGATGCTAAATATGTAGTTATTGCTATGGGTTCTGTAACTGATACTATCGAAGAAACTGTTAAGTACTTAGTTGATCAGGGAGAAAAAGTTGGTCTAATCAAAGTAAGATTATATCGTCCATTCTCCAAAAAGTACTTCATGAAGGCTCTTCCAGAAACTGCTGAGAAGATTGCTGTATTAGATAGAACTAAAGAACCTGGTGCAGTAGGGGAACCACTTTATGAAGATGTAAGATCATTATTCTATGATCAAGAAAAGCGTCCGGTTATTGTTGGTGGACGTTACGGTTTAAGTTCTAAGGATACTACACCTACTCAAATTAAGGCTGTATTTGATAACCTTAGAAAAGATGAGCCTAAAAATCAATTCACTATTGGTATTAACGATGATGTTACAAATACCAATCTTGAACTTACTGAACATATTAATACTTCTCCAGAAAGTACAGTTCGCTGCAAGTTCTGGGGTCTTGGTTCTGACGGTACTGTTGGTGCTAACAAGAATGCTATCAAGATTATTGGTGACAATACAGATAAGTACGCTCAGGCTTACTTCTCTTATGACTCCAAAAAATCTGGTGGTGTAACAGTATCTCACTTAAGATTTGGTGATGAGCCAATTAAGTCAACTTACTTAATTGACGAAGCAGATTATGTAGCCTGTCATAACGAATCTTATGTAGATAAATTTGAGATGGTACAGGATCTAAAAGATGGCGGAAACTTTGTGCTTAACTGTACCTGGTCAGAAGATGAGTTAGGCGAAAATCTTCCTGCAGAAATGAAGAAATATATCGCTGATCACGATATTAATCTATATACAATCAACGCTGTTGATATTGCTCAGGAAGTTGGCTTAGGCCAGAGAATCAACATGGTTATGCAGACTGCTTTCTTTGAGGTAGCTGACATTATTCCTGTTGATGAAGCAATTGAATATCTAAAAGAAGCTATTCAGAAATCTTATGGTCACAAAGGTGATAAGATTGTTGAAATGAATAATAAAGCTGTAGATAAAGCTCTGGATGCCTTAACAAAAATTGATGTACCTGCCGATTGGGCAAGTTCAGTTGTTAAGGAAGAAGAGGAGGAAGACGTGCCAGCATTTGTTAAAGATGTACTGAGAGTTGTTAATGCCCAAAAAGGTGATGACTTACCAGTTAGTACATTTGTTGGCCGTGAAGATGGACACTTCCCTCCAGGACTTTCTAAATATGAAAAACGTGGAATCGCAATTAATGTACCAAACTGGTTAAGCGATAAATGTATTCAGTGTAACCAGTGTTCATTAGCCTGTCCACATGCTGTAATTAGACCATTCTTACTGGATGAAGAAGAAGCTGCAAATGCACCAGAAGGATTCGAAACTCTGGATGCTCGCGGTAAACAGTTAGAAGGTTTAGAGTACAAGATTCAGGTAAGCCCTTATGATTGTACTGGTTGTGGTGTCTGTGCTGATGTATGTCCTGTTGATGCTTTAGAAATGACTCCATTTGCAGAAATGGTAGAAAAAGATGCAGACAACTGGGATTATGCTATTAACGAAATATCTGTAAAAGATGATTTAATGGATCCTGTTAATATTAAAGGTAGTCAGTTCCAGGAACCACTACTTGAGTTCCATGGTGCCTGTGCCGGTTGTGGAGAAACAGCTTATGCTAAGCTTGTAACTCAGTTATTTGGAGATAGAATGTTAATTGCTAACGCTACAGGTTGTTCTTCAATCTGGGGTGGATCTGCTCCTGTATCTGTTTACTCTACTAACCCAGAAGGACACGGACCAGCCTGGGCTAACTCCTTATTCGAGGATAACGCCGAGTATGGTTACGGTATGTTCTTAGCTAATCAGCAGATTAGAGCTAAGATTGCTGACCTGATGGAAGAAGCAATTGAGCTTGATTTAGATGCTGAATTAACAGAACTAATGAAAGAAATGCTAGATAACTTTAATGACGGCGAGAAAACTAAAGAAATCAAGAAGAAAATGATGCCTTTACTCGCTAAGTACAGTGAAAACGAAGTAATTGCTGAGATCGTGGACCGCAAAGAGTTCATTACTAAGAAATCTCAGTGGATCTTCGGTGGAGACGGCTGGGCTTATGATATCGGTTATGGTGGATTAGACCATGTTATCGCTTCTGGTGATGATGTAAATGTATTAATCTTTGATACAGAGGTTTATTCTAACACCGGTGGACAGTCCTCTAAAGCTACTCCAACTGCTGCAGCTGCTAAGTTTGCTGCTTCAGGTAAGAAGATCAAGAAGAAAGACTTAGGCCAGATGGCTATGACTTATGGTTATGTTTATGTAGCTCAGATTTCTATGGGAGCTAATATGAACCAGGCTATTAAAGCTATCGCAGAAGCTGAAGCATATGATGGACCTTCCATTGTAATTGCTTACGCTCCCTGTATTTCACATGGTCTGAAAAAAGGAATGGGCTGTAGTGTTAGCCAGGAGAAAGATGCTGTTAAGGCAGGATACTGGCACTTATTCCGCTTCAACCCAGAACTCAAAGAGCAAGGAAAGAATCCATTTAGCATGGATTCTAAAGAGCCTACAGAAAGCTTCAGAGACTTCATTCTTAGCGAGGTACGTTTCTCCTCCCTACAGAAGACATTCCCTGATCTTGCTGAGGAACTCTTTGAAAGATCAGAACAGGATGCAAAAGAGCGCTATCAGTCCTACAAGAGACTGGAAGAAGCTTATGCTCCTGAAGATGAAGAGTAATTCTAAAGAAAAAATAGCTTAAAAATAAATATAAAGAGCAAGGATAAAAGACCAGCGGGACGCCGCTGGTCTTTTTGCGTTTATGTGCGTTTATGTTTATTTATGTACACGCACCGTGAACCTGTCGAATTATGTAAAACTCTGCCTAAAGAATAATACCCTTTTATTATGTAAAATTATTGAAATTAATTAAATAAAAGGATATAATAGTATTAAAGTAAAATTATGGAAAGAAGGGGTGGGTCATGGGTCATAAAAGAAGAGTCTGGTATCCGGAGGCAAAATATCACATAATCTGTAGAGGGAATAAAAAGCAAAATATTTTTTTAGATACTGTTGATCATCTCATATATCTGGACATAGTTAGAGAAGTAAAAGCAAGATATGATTTCTTGATTTTAACTTATTGTTTAATGCCGAACCATATTCACCTACAAATTAGAACAAAAAATATTGAGATCTGGAGAATTATGAGGGGGATCAACTGGCGTTACGCAAGATATTTTAATGAGAGATATTCGACTGTTGGCCATGTTTTTCAGGGTCGTTATGTTTCTAAAATAATAGAGAATAATTATTATAATCTAATTGTGAACCGCTATATCCATCTCAATCCGGTTAAAGACAAGCTGGCCTTAAACCCCAAAGATTACCGCTGGAGCAGTTTTAGGACCTATTTAGGAGAAGAAAAAAGTGATTTCGTTAAAGAGGAAGAGATTCTAAATTATTTTGGTGGTGAAAGAAGTTTATACAATAAATTCATTATGAGATTTGTTTAAGCCTTCAAACAATTTTCCAAAGAAAAAAGGCTATTGAAATTTAATCAATAGCCCGCTGTTTTTAAAGATTTTAATAGTTTAGTTTTTGAAATTAATGTTGAATTCTAATTACCTTTGCCGGGATTACCGCTGTTACCTTTACCTGGATTATTTTTATCAAGTCCTTTTCCTTTGCCCGGGTGATTATTATCCATATAGTTATGAATCATGTTTGATAGTTCTTGACCGGTCCAGTTCTCGTTGTTGGCCTTGTATTCTTTAATTCTCTGCGCAAGACCTCGACCAAAGTTAGCTTCCTCGCTGTCCTCGTCATAGTCATAATCCTCTTCAAATTCATCGTTATCTTCTTCTAATTCACCCAGAATGATTTTAATCATCCCCAGATCAATTTCACCTGAAATATCGACAATAGCGCTCAATTCATCCTCTAAAATATTTTTCTGTTCGATTGTTAAGTCCAAGTTGTAGTCGTTTAAATCAATATAATCATCATCCTGAGCCATTAACGGCATTGATACCGCAAGTAAGATGACTAATACTGCAGTTGTAATTATTTTCTTATTCATAGTTTAACCTCCATTTCAAAATTATAAATCCTTGCTTATTTAAAATATAACACTGGTTAAAGATTAAATCAAATAATCGGGCGATTTGTAATGAGTTTTACTAAAATCACACTGAATTTAAATTAATCTAATAATAATGAAAATATTAAAGGATTGATATTAATTACGAAGAATATTATATATATAGAAATATTGTGGAGGTGAGGCAGTTGGTTTTGGATTGGATAGGAGTTTTTCGGCTTGTATTAGCTGCTCTTCTGGCAGCATTAATTGGTTATGATAGAGAAAAACAGAATAAAGCAGCAGGTATTAGAACAAATGTTATTGTTGCTGTTATTTCGTGTGTAATTATGATCTTATCGGTGGAAGTTGCCAAAACTGGAACTGGAATTGGTGGAGTCGAAGGTGATCCTGCTCGTCTCGCTGCTCAGGTAGTAAGTGGAATTGGTTTTCTGGGTGCAGGTACAATTATTAAACAGGAAGATAAGGTTGAAGGATTGACAACTGCAGCCAGCCTCTGGGGAGTTGCAGGTTTAGGCCTGGCAGTAGGGTATGGCTTATATGATATTTCTATTGCTTCAGCTTTTATTATATTTTTAAGTTTGAGGGTTGCCCCTTCTGTAAAGAAGCGAGTTTAGTAAGTACTTACTAAATTTGGTTAGTTAAAATTGTTATTATTGAAAAGAAAAGAGGGGATATCATTGAAGAAAAAGTTTTTGATTTTAATTGCAATGTTAATAGTTGGAGGGCTGTTGTTATCTGCATGTAGTAGGATACCGTCAAATGAAATATGATAGTTACCATAAAATGTAAGTAAATAGTAATAGAGCATCACTAATTTTAATTATAATAAAAATCTTC
>QBLP01000238.1 GCA_003070825.1 Halanaerobium sp.
AGATGTGTATAAGAGACAGAAAATACTCAAAGCTCAGCCTTAACCGGCTGGGCTTTTTTAGGAGGTAATGAAATGAGTAAAAATAAAACTAAAAAGCTATTAGAGCAGCTGAATAACAGGATTGATTCAGTTAGAGAGTCAGATGAGTTTAAGAAGATGCTCCAGTTTTTAGGTAAGTTTCATAACTACAGCTATCAGAATTCTATTCTAATCCAGATGCAGAAGCCTAAGGCAAGTTATATAGCCGGATACAAGCAGTGGCAGAAGAAATTTAACCGTCATGTCAAAAAAGGTGAAAAAGCTATATCAATTCTAGCTCCCTTCACCTATAAAAAGAAAGTTAAAACAGAGAAAAAAGTTGGTGGAAAGCTGAAAGAAGTAGAAAAAGAAGTTAAGAGAATGTATTTTAGGCCGGTTAATGTCTTTGATGTCAGCCAGACTGAAGGTGACCCACTGCCTAATCTAGATATATCAGTTGCTGATGATTACAGCAGGTTATACAAGCCACTGGCTCAATATACTGAATTAAAGGATATAATCCTGACTCTAAAAATGCTGCCAGAAGCTCTCAAAGGCTATTCCAGAGGAGGAGAAATTGTACTCAATAAAATACTCAATCAGACTGAAAAAGCCGGAGTATTAGTCCATGAATTAGGACATGAACTGCTCCATCAGGATAATGTATCTGAACTGAGTAAAGAGGTTAAAGAAATGGAAGCTGAAGCTGCTGCTTTTGTGGTAATGGATCACTATGGTGTAGATATTAAATCAGATAAGTACTTAGCATTATATAAGGAATCCTATGATTTAAAGCAGAGCTTAAAACGAATAGATAATTTAGCTTCCGAGATTATTAATTACTGTGATGATTATCTAATTAAGAACAAAGAAAACGATAAAAAGCTGAAGGAGGTTATTTAATTGGGTGCTCAAAATAAAGTTGTAGATATTGAAAGCAGGAATAAGGAACTGATCAGCTTTACTAAAAAAGAAGTTGAGACTATAAAAAGAACAGTTGCCAGTGATGCTAATACTGATGAACTAAGAATGTTTCTGCATATTGCCAAAACCTATGGTCTGGATCCATTTAATAAAGAGATATTTTTCTGGAAGATCAAAGGTAAACCAACAATCATGACCTCCAGAGATGGGTATCTAAAAATAGCTGACAGACATGAGGAATACAACGGCCTGGTGTCAGATGTGGTTAGAGAAAATGATAAATTCAGAAGAAAAGCCCAGGGTATAGATCATGAATACGGCACTAATCGTGGAGATATTATTGGAGCTTATGCTTTGGTCTACAGAAAAGATAGAGAATATCCAGTCTATGTCTTTGCTCCTTTTCAGGAATATTTTGCCGGCACCAGGGTCTGGAGTCAATATCCATCAGCTATGATATTGAAGGTAGCTGAATCAATGGCGTTAAAGAGAGCTTTTACTGTTTCCGGACTGGTAACTGCTGAAGAAATGGATGTGCAGCGTTTAAATGAGAAGGATAAAGAAAATCCGAGACGGCCGTATTCCAAGAAAAAGAAGGAATCTCAAGATAATGAAAATGAACCGATAGAAATAGAAGCTGAACTATCTGAGAGAGAAAAAGAGATTAAAAAGATAGTGGGTGACAATAAAGATTTGAGAAAAGACTTATTTACCTACCTGAAAGAAGTAAAAGAAAAAGAAGGTCTAGATAAAGATAAGCACATCTCAATAGATGATTTAAGTGATGGTCAGTTTAAACAGCTTAAAAATATATTGAATACATTTAAAAAGATGGCCTAACAAATAGGGGAAGAGAAAGGATGATGATAGATGCCTAAATACAAAGTTATATGCAGCTGGAGAGAATTTCACAGTGGTGAATTAATAGTTGAAGCAGCAGATGAAGAAGCTGTTGAATTACTGCAAAGAGATCAGAATAGATTATTGGAACTACTGATTGATAAATATGCTAATGAAACTTTTGAGAGCTTAAGTGATATAGAGGTGGTTCCGGGAGCAGTTGATACTGACAGTGAACTGGATTTGGTTATTGATGCTGGAGAAATAGAAGTTTGTTAAAGTGAATGAGGTGATAGAAATGCCAGTTAACGGAGTACCCAGTGATCAATGGAGGGTTGAAAGAGCTTTGGGACCTTATGCAGAGCCGATGGATGAATTGGAATTACTGGAGGAACAAAAATTGATTCGACTAAAAAGATTGAAAACCAAACACAAAGGAGTAGATAATAATGGTCAATATACAGAAGTTTTCACTGAGAGTGGTTAAAGAAAGTGGTGGGCGATATGATATTGACAAGACCATCAATAATCCTATAGCAGCAAGGAACTTATTTATTGAAGTCGCTGAATTAGATAAAAGATCAGAAGAAGTTTTTGTGATGGCGACTATAGATGTGAGAAATAAGGTGACTGGATTATTTGAAGTTTCAACTGGCACCTTAAATTCAAGTCTTGTTACACCCAGAGAAGTATTTAAAAGAGCAATCTTACAAAATGCAGCCGGTATAGTATTAGGCCATAATCATCCGAGTGGAAATATAGACGCGAGCAGTGATGATATTAATATTACTAAGAAGCTGATTAAGTCAGGTAAGATACTGGGGGTCAATGTAGTAGATCATATTATAGTCGGCAATGAGGGTAATTACAGCAGTATGAAGGAAGAAAATCACATATAGAGAGGAGCTGCATAGATGCTAAAAATTGATAGTATTGAATTTGATGATGAAAAGAAGGATAACGACAGATTAAATAATTATATTAGGAAACCGGAAGATGCTGTAGAGATATTTGTTGATGTACTTAAGATGGATTTTCAGGAAGAAGTTGTAGGGATGATTGCTTTAGATAGGGATGACAGATTAATTGGTGTAGTAGAACTAATGAGGGGAGTTGATGCTTTTCAAAAGATTGGTACTGATGATTTATTTTATAAGGCTTTAAGATTAGAGGCTCATTCTATTATATTAGGTTATAATAAAGCTGCTGGATTGAAAGTAAGCAGTGATGATTATGAATTCAATGAATTTCTGGTAGAGGAAGCTAAGAGATTTAGAATTAAAATCAAAGATAATTTGATAATCTCAGGTAGAGATTATATCAGAATTAGATGAGTATTTATTTAAGAGGCTGTCATTAATTTGATAG
>QBLP01000239.1 GCA_003070825.1 Halanaerobium sp.
AGATGTGTATAAGAGACAGCCCCAGGGCTGTTCTTTTTTTATTTCATACTTGACAAATTAGCTCAACTTTACTATAATTGAAATTAGTAATCAATATCAATCAAATTAAGGAGTGAGAAAAATGACCGAAAAGAAGCAATTCAAGCTTAACTGGGCAGATAATCAAGTGTTTGATTATGAATTAGTTAAGGATCCAGACAATAATAAGTCACATGTCGAAAAAAGAGAAGAGTTAATTAAGCAGGGGGAAGTCGAATGTTCAGAATGGTGGCTATGTTGGAGGAAACATTAATGATAAAAAATATAAAAATTAAATTATTTTGAAAAGACCTCTTTTAGTTTGCAGCTGAGAGAGGTTTTTTTATTAGCCGGGAAATTATACCTAATGGTTTGCTGTGGATAATATTTATAGCTTCATAATTTTTGCTGTCAACAAAATTTAACCTTACTGTATTACAGATTGTCCGAAGAACATTTTGTTTTTTAAAGGAAAATGCAGAGATATCAAGAATTGTAAATTAGTTAAGTGTAGGGCTTTTCTTTTTTAAAAGCAGGATTTTTTGGAGTTACAGCTAATTCAAATAATAAGTATTTTAATTATAAATGTCACAGGAGATGATCAAAATGGAATTTTATTCTGAATTCAGCAAAAACTATGATAAAATTTTTCCACTCAATTCTAAAAAGCTTGAGCTGATAGATAATACATTTAAAGATTTGAAGGAAAAAAGAGAAGATATTAGACTTCTGGATGTCGGCTGTGGTACAGGGAGTTATGCTCTAGCTCTGGCTGAAAAGGGTTATCAGGTTCAGGCGGTTGATCTTGATGCAGAGATGATTTCTATAGCAGAATCCAAAATGAAAAAAGCCAGGATTAAAGTTGATTTTTATCGACTGGGAATGTTAAATTTGAGTAGAAAATTTAAATCAGCCAGTTTTGATGGAATTTATGTCATTGGCAATGTACTGGTTCATCTAAAAAAAGAGGAAATCAAAGAATTTTTGGCCCTGGCAGCAGGATTATTAAAAGAAAATGGGAAAATATTTATCCAGATAGTTAATTATCAGCGAATTCTGGAGTTGAATTTAGATGGTTTACCAACAATTTACAGCAAAGATGATTCTGTCCGCTTTGAGCGCAATTATGAATATGATAAAACCGAAAATATAATATATTTTAAAACTAAATTGATCGATCATTTTAATGATCAAATTTTATCAGAAAATAAAATAGAACTTTATCCACTCTGTAAAAGTGAACTGGAAGCGGATTTACAGGCAGCAGGTTTTAAAGTTGAAAATATATGGGGAAGTCCCGGTGGTGATCAGTATAGAGAATTAAGCTCAATACCTCTGATAATTACAACTCAAAAAAAATAAATTAAAGAACTCAGCAGAAATTATTTATGAACAAAAATAATTATGGTTGGCGTCTGGGATTTCTTGGTTTTTTAGGATTAGTTAGAGGTAATACAATTAAAGTCGGACATATTGGCAATGGTATTATGGGAGGAACAGCCGAAATTTTGTTTTAAAAGCAGGTAATGAGCTAAATTTATCGAATAATAACTTTAAAGAGCAATTAATTTTTATAATAAGGGGCAGATAGATGATTAATCACATACATATTCTGGGGCCGTCAGGTTCTGGAACTACAACTATCGGTAGAAAGCTGAGCAAAGAATACAATCTGGCTCATTTTGACGCAGATAATTATTTTTGGAAACCGACTGAACCACCATATCAGCATCTGCGTTCTATTGAGCAAAGACGCCGGCTGCTTGAAAAGGATCTTAAAAATGAATCAGGTTGGATTATTAGTGGTTCTTTTTGCGGCTGGGGAGATATTTTTATGGAAAAATTTGATCTGGTAATTTATCTCTGGACTCCAATAAATATCAGACTGCAGCGCTTAAAGAGTAGAGAACAAAAAAGGTTTGGAAGTGCAGTTTTACCGGGTGGGAAAATGTTTGAGCGGCATCAGAAGTTTTTAGATTCAGCTGCCAGATATGACTATGATCAGACAGAAATCAGAAATAAGAGAACTCACGAAGAATGGATGCAGAAATTAGAATGTCCTGTCTTAAAAATTGAAGGAGAAAAAACTGCAGCGGAAATTATGGAAGTTATTAAAAATAAAATTGAGGAACTGGAAGTTAAATCTAACTGAAAATTATTAAATTATTTAATTGATAATTGAAGTTTGCTCTAAATATGGAGGGATAAAATGAGCAGTATTTTAGTTTTAACAAATGAAATATTTGATCTGCCCCAGAAAGCTGAAGCTGAGATTCGAGGAATTGCCCCGGAAATAAAATTTGATGTTGTAGAATCAAGCAGCGATTATTCTGAATTAATTAAAAAAAGTGAAATAGTATTTGGCTGGCCCAAAACAGATTTAGTTAAAAAATCTGAGAATCTAAAATGGCTGCACCTGCCCAGTGCAGGTGTTGATCGTTATGCCAATAAGGAAATTTATCAGAATCAGGATATTGTGCTCACAAATTCCAGTGGAGTTTATGGTAAGCCGATTGCAGAACATGTTTTTGCAATGATTATGGCCCACAACCGAAATTTAATTAATTATGCCTATGATAAAAAGGAAAAGAAGTGGCAGCGTAAAAATGAAATTAAAGATTTCTTTAATTCTACAGTTGGTATTTTAGGCCTTGGTGATATAGGCAGTACGATTGCAAGGAGAGCTAAAGCCTGGGGGGCTCAAGTTCTGGCTTTAAAAAGAACAGCGGCAGAGCTCCCTGATTATGTTGATCAGATTTATTTAAATAAGGATTTAAATAAACTGCTCAAAAGGTCTGATTATGTGATTTTAACTCTTCCGGCCACTCCGGAAACTAAGGGAATAATTGGTAGAAAAGAATTTAAAAGAATGAAAAATTCAGCCTTTGTGGTTAATATTGGCAGGGGATCACTGATTAAACAGGAGGAACTGGTTGAAGCTTTAGAAAAAGGCTGGATTGCTGGCGCCGGATTGGATGTAACTGAACCGGAACCACTACCGGAAACAAGTAAGTTGTGGGAAATGGACAATCTGATTTTAACACCTCATACTTCTGGCTTTTCTCCAACCAATGATCAGCGCCGTTTTGAAATTTTTAAAGATAATTTAAAAAACTATTTGAATCAGGAAGAATTATTG